>CAUJGI010000102.1 GCA_963169155.1 Chloroflexota bacterium | reverse complement strand
TTTGCGGTCAGTCAGTACCCTGGTGCGAACAGCCTTAGTGCAGTTTGGCATAAATTTGTTCCGACTTCTGCAGGCGATGCGCCAAACTGCTTAAAGTACAGCGGACAGCACGTAACTTGGGACTTACTTCTGCAAAGCTGTACTTAGGAAGAGGCAAACAACCTGTATTGGATTCCATAAGCGAATTAAAGGAGAAAAAATGAACACGATTTGGCAAGACCGCTGGCAGGCGCTGGAAAAGCAGCTGCAAGAGATGGCCGCGAGGTACGGCCGTTCCCCCAACCTGGAAAAAGCCGATACCTTACAAGCCCTCACCGAAAGCCTGCTGGCGTTTGGGCAAGACCAGTTTAGCTATTTTTGGGAGGGGTTCCGCAGTGGCCAGCTGCTGCCCGCCATGATGCTGCCGCAAGATCACGTCTTTCGGGCCACTCTGGACCAGGTCGCCTTCGACATGGCCATCATCCAGCGCATCGCCAGCCAGCGGCAGCAGCCCGAGCATCAAAAAACCCTGGCCCAGGCGGACCAGCTGGCCCAGGCGGCGCTGAATGTGGCCGTAGACAGCGGTCTGCTGCCCCAGTGCGGCGTCCTCACCTACTTCAACAAATCGGCCAATATCCGGCTCATCCCATATGCCCCGCTGGCGCTGGTGGGCGTGCCCTTTTCCGCCACCACCACCGCCATGGATTTCCTGGCCATTCCCCACGAGGTGGGCCATTTTGTCTACCACCATGCGCCGGGCCTGTCCGCCGCGCTGCATGCCCGCATTCCGCTGTATCCCAACTGGATCAACCGCTGGATCGAAGAGATTTTTGCCGATGTGTACGGGACGCTGGTGGCTGGTCCGGTGATCGGCCTGAGCTTCCAGCATATTTTGTCCGACAATGCCCAGGAAACGTTTGTCGCCGATGACGGCATTCACCCGCCCGATGCGATACGGCCGTACACCTACAGCACCGTCCTGCGCCAGCTCAACTGCCGCAACGCCGCCGACGCGCTGGATGAGGCGTGGCAGGAACGATTGGCTGAGCGGCACCAGCCCACCGAGTTCCAGCCGCACAACACCACCCACACCGCCGCCCTGGCCGATGCCCAGATGCTGCTTGAACAGACGGCCGTCGACATCCTCACCTACCTGCGGGAAAAGCGGCAGGTAAACCAGCCCGCGCCCTGGTCCAGCGACACGGACGACCTGGCCACGCTGCTGGAGAAGTTTGGCAGCTGGCTCAAAAAGCCGTTGAAAGTGGAATGGTATGGGCTAACGGCGGTGGATCAGACAATTGGCGTCGTTCGGGATGGCGGCAAACCGAAAAATCTGCGGCCAAAGGGCAGCACCTTAACCTGGCGCGACTGGTTCAAAACGCAAAGCCGCCAAAACCCAGACCTGCCCGTACCAGCCCAGGCCTGGACGCCCATCTTCACCAGCGGCCACTGGCCGGTGAAGGGGCCAGAGGGTAATTCGAATGGGGGGTTATAAATCGTGAAACGTGAGGGATGAGGGGTGAGAGGTGAGGGGTGAGAGGTGAAATATGAGGGATGAGGGATGAGGGATGAGGGATGAAAGGGGAAGCGGATAACCACACGTTTCATCCCTCCACCCTCATGCCTCATCCCTCAAAATTTAAGCGCTGCTCAATCTTGGCCAGCACCGTTGCATTGTTCAGGCCAAGCGCCAGTTGTTTGGCTTCTTCCCATTTTTGCACGGCCGTTTGCCGGTCGCCCAACAGCTCGTAAAAATCGCCGATGTGGACCAGGCAGTAGGTCATGTGCAGCGTATCCTTCAGGCGGGTAAAGGCGGCCAGACATTCTTCGGTTAGCTGCATCGCCTCGGCAAATTTTTCCTCGGAACGCAAAATGAGGCAGCGCAAAAAGCACACCTCGGCGGCAGACTGTCGGTCGCCCATTTGCACCAGGCTGGTCTGACTTTCGGTGGCCAGCGCATGGGCCTCGGCAAACCGGCCCCGAAGCCGGTAGACAAAGGCCACACCCTTCTGAGCCATAGCAATTTCACCGAGATCTTCGAGTGAATGCGCCAGCCGCAGCGACGCCTCAGCATATTCTTCGGCCAGATCAAGCTGGTCGAGAGCCAGCAAGATGAACACAAGCAGGCGCAGGCTGCGACAGTGCCCCAGCGGCACCGCAGCAGTGCGCTGCCTGGCGGCCGCGTCTTCGGCCAGCGCCCGGGCGGCTTCATCTTTGCCCTGGCGGTGGCGCAGGCGGGCCAGGCGGTATAGGGCAGCGGCCATGCCCGGTTCGTCGTTGTGTGCCTGGCGCAGGGCCAGCACACGGTTCAGGCGGGCCTCGGCCTCCTCATGCAGCGTCTGCTGAATGTCGATGCGGGCCAGCTCATATTCAGCATTGGCCACCCCAGAGCCGTCGGCCAGTTCATCGTACAGGGTGAGTGCCTGCTGCAGCCAGCGGCGCGCTTCTTCCAGATCGCCCTGCTCCAGGCAGGCCTGACCCCACCAAAGCCAGTTTTGCGCCAGCTGCGGCTCATCCTCCTGCCGGATGGCCGCTTGAAAGGCTACTTCAAACGCTTCACGCGCCTGTTCAAAGCGGCCCTGAGCAAACCAGGCATCTTTGAGAACGGCCGTAAAATGCAGCACCATCGGCCACAGCTGGGCAGATTCGGCGTAGCGAACGGCCGTTTCCAGATTGCCCCATTCCGGTTGAAGCTGCGGATAGGTGGTGGCATGTGTGGCGGCAAAATCGGCAAAGTAGCTGACGTAACGCGCCTGCATCGGCGTCACATTGCTTAACTTTTCCTGGGCAAACTCGGCCAACAGGGCATGCTGCCGGTAGCGACGGCCGCCTGTTTCCACGTCGCCCAGCAGGGAGAGCTGCACCAGGTCATGCAGCCGGTCTTCCACCAGGTATTTGTCCATCTGGGCAATGTGGGCCAGGGCCTCCAGCGAAAACATGCGCCCACCAAACAGCCCCAACAGGGCAAACAGGCGGCTCTGCGTCTCATCCAGGTAGGTCCAACTCAGTTCAAACGTCTCGCGAATGCGCTGCGTCTCATCAGACAAATCCAGCGGCTTAAGCTGCTGCTTGAGCTGGTCCAC
Organism: Chloroflexota bacterium; assembly: GCA_963169155.1. Classification (GTDB taxonomy): domain Bacteria; phylum Chloroflexota; class Anaerolineae; order Promineifilales; family Promineifilaceae; genus Leptofilum. Next base: position 3,851 of record CAUJGI010000102.1, on the reverse strand, counting down.
AAAGTCTGGCAGGGTACGGTGCGGCCGAAACGCCAGGTAACTCCCGGCAATATCAATCGCCAGGGGCAAATTGCCCACCAGGGCACAAATTTCGTCCAGCGCTTCTGGCGCTGCCGCGGCGCGTCCCTCGTCGAGATGACGCAGCAGCAGCAAACGGCCGTTTTCCGGCGAAAACTGGCGCAACGGCACCGGTTCGGCATCTACGCTCAGCACGGTCCGCTCCAACCGGCTGGTGATGAGCACGGCACAGCGCCCGGTTTGGGGGAGGAGCGGCCGTATTTTGGCCCCGGCCCACACGTCATCCAGCACCAGCAGCGCCTGCTTGTCAGCCAAAATTTCGCCAATCACCGCCAGGCGCTCTTCACCCGACTTTTGCTGGCTCAAATCGTAGCCGTAGGCCGCGGCCCAGCGGGTGGCAATCTCTTCGGGCAGTTCATCAACCACGTTGGCCCACAGGACGCCGTCGGGAAAGTGGGACCGCAAACGATGGGCCAGATGCAGCGCCAGCGTGGTTTTGCCAATGCCGCCCATACCGACAATACCCAATCGCACCGGTTGGCCAACGGCCGTAAGCGCCGCCGCCAATTCGGCCACAGCCTGCTCGCGCCCCAAGAAAAACGGCGGCAGCCGTGGGGCCAGGAACGGGGTTTTCGGCTCCGCGGCGGGCTTCAAGATGGGCAGCGGCTTGCTGTTGGGCCGTGTTTCCGTCTTCATGTCCCGGATTTTGACGTACAGCTCTTCAGTGGTAGGCGACGGATCGGCACTGAGGTGAATTTTCAGCATTTCGCGGCAGCGCTCGTACTGCGTCAGGGCGGCGGCCCGCTGGTCGGTGCTGGTCAAGAGCCACATGAGGGATTGGTGGGCTGATTCGCGCCAGGGCATCAGCTCCAGCGCGCGCATGGCGTAACGGATGCCGGTTTCAAAATCGGCCGTTTGTTTCATGGACGACTGGATGATGGTTTCGAGGGCATACCACATCAACTCTTCCAGCCGAAGCCGCAGGCTCAACATCCACTCGTCAAAAATATTTAAGTCTGGCTGGGAAAACCCGGCCATAAACTCCCCGCGATAGAGGTTTACGGCTTTGATTAACGCGGGGATGTCTGGCTGGCGCTGGCGGCGGCTGTGCACAATTAACGATTCAAACGTGGTGACATCACACCAGTACTGTGCCTGCTGATTAAAAATAATCTCTGGCTTGGAAACATCGAGGTAGGGGGAAAAACCAGCATTGCGCAAGGAGGTCAGGGCCACGCGCAAATTGGCCAGGGCCATCTTTTTGGACTTCTCGGGCCAGAAGATGGTGGCCAGCTCTTCGCGCTGATGGTAACGGTCATTGAGAACCAGGTAACAAACGAGGGCACGGTTTTTTAAGGCAACGTCGGAGGTGAACGTTTTTTGGGAACGGCCGTCGCCCCAACCAAGCTCAAATTTCCCCAGCATGGTGATGCGTAGTTCGTTCTGGCTCATGGTTCTTTCTCTCTCTTCCGCGAAAACGCAAGATTGGTTTGTCACACACCGGAGCGATTAACGCTGTATTTACGGCCGTTCCCTACTATACCATCCAAGATTCGACGTTAAAACAACCTGATACCCAGCGGATTATAAAACAGCTGGGGCAAGGCGCAATAAATCGTTAGCTTCGTTTGTATCGGTAAATTCACGTTCAGCCTCCTTTGAGCACGCTAGAAAACGCACCAGGAGAAAACGTATTGGATTTTTGGGTGGATGTGCTTATTTGCCAGTGCAAACGTTGTCTAAGTGAACGCTAGTTATTACAGGGCAGCGAGCGGCTGCCTGGCAGTTTAACTGGCGTTTATTTCGCGGGCGACCACCCTTTACAGGAGAAAAAGTGGTCGTTCGTTTAAGTCCAGGAGGGGTGAAAGAAACGGCCGTCTTCCCCAGACGGCCGTTTCCCTTTTTACTCAACCGACCAACCAGGTGCGCCAAGATACGGCCGTAAATCCTCATCAGCCAGCACCGCCCGCACGCTTTCTTCCATGCTGATTTCCCCCGCCAGCACCGCATCCTGGTAACGTGTCGCCCAGCGATAAATCAGCCCACCAGCCCGGCGCAGTTCGATCAGCATCAGCTGGGCCAGCGGGCCAGCTCCTTCTAAAAAGCCTGAAAGCGCGTAATCTTGCTCAACACGGGCAAAGTCGTAAGGCAGGCGCACGATTTCAGAGTGCCATCCCGCAGCGGCAGTCCAGGTGAAACGGCCGTAGCTCAACGCACGATTCCCGTCAAAAGAAGCGCCTACCGAGCCAATGTTGACCACGGTGGTGTTATCAATTTCCCGAATGAGCGGACGGTGGGTGTGTCCCGTCACAAAAACCCGCGGCGCGGGGTCGATTTGCACCCGCAGTTCCGCATCGGTTGTGTCGGGGTAGACGCCATCCCGATTGTCACGCATCGAGCCATGCACCACCCGCAGCTCAGAGCCATCTGGGGCAAAGATGGCGTGCTGCACCGGCAGGCTGGCAATGATCGGCACGTAGTCAGCCACTTGCTGGTAGGCCCAACGGGCGAACTGATTCACTTCATAAGCCGGGCCGGCTGCCGCGCCATTCGGCGCGGCGCATTCTAAAATGTAATCTTCATGATTGCCCTTAACCACGCGCCAATCATCCCGCTTTTGCCGGACCAAAACCCACTCCAGCGCATCGCGGGAAAGCGGCCCACGGTTGACAATATCCCCATCCACCACCACCTGATCGGGCTGCCACTTTTCGATATCGGCGGTCACTGCCTCCAGGGCCGGAATATTGCCATGAATGTCTGAAATGATTGCTATTTTCACTTGCTTGTCCTGTCAATTTGATAAGAGCACAAGTCTAACAAGAACGGCCGTATTGCTCAAACTCCTGACACAAGATGTCATGAACTGTGTCTATAGTGAAAAGTGAAAAGTGATAAGTGAAAGAGTATGAAGCCACTTTTCACTTTTTACTTTTCACTGAAAAAAGGAGGCTTGCGATGCCTAACTTCCAACTTGAATCCCACTACCAGCCCACCGGCGACCAGCCGCAGGCCATTGCCGGGTTGGTCGATGGCCTGGGGCAAGGTCTGCACCAGCAGCTGCTGCTGGGGGCCACCGGTACGGGCAAGACGTTCACCATCGCCAACGTCATCCAGAAAACGCAGCGCCCTACCCTGATTTTGGCCCACAACAAAACGCTGGCCGCCCAGCTGTACAGCGAGTTCAGCCACTTCTTTCCGCACAACGCGGTGAGCTACTTTGTGAGCTACTATGATTATTACCAGCCCGAAGCGTACATTCCTCGCACCGACACCTACATCGAAAAGACAACGGAGATTAACGCGGAGATTGAGCGGATGCGGCTGGCGGCCACGCAGGCACTGGCTACGCGAAGGGACGTGATTGTGGTGGCCAGCGTGAGCGCCATTTACGGGCTGGGCGATCCGGTGCGGTACGACCAGGCGCGAGTGCCGTTTACTGTGGGTGAGGTGAAACAGCGGCAGAAGACGCTGCGGCAGCTCATCGGCATTCAGTATGAGCGGAACGAGATGGACTTTAAGATTGGCAGCTTTCGGGTGCGCGGGGATGTGTTGGAGATACGGCCGTCCTACACCGAATCCGCCTACCGCATCACCTTCTGGGGGGATGATGTGGAGCAAATCACCGAGATCGACCCGCTGACGGGCGAACTGCTGGCCGAGCTGGACAGCCTGACGATCCACCCGGCCCGCCACTTCATTCCGCCTGCCGACGAGATGGAAGAGGCCATCAACCGCATCGAGGCCGAGCTGGAGGCGCGGCTGGACGAGCTTGGGGCGGACAACCGCCTGCTGGCCCAGCAGCGGCTGGAGCAGCGCACCCGGTACGATAT
>CAUJGI010000101.1 GCA_963169155.1 Chloroflexota bacterium | reverse complement strand
CATCGTGCCACTGCGGCCGCTGACCCCTCTTAAAATGGGCCACATGAACGGCGTGATTGCCTCTGGCCATCTTAACAACCAGCGATTAGTCCAGGGTGAGGAACAGCTCCTGATCAAAGGCCGCAGCTACAAAGCAACGCGGGACGAAGAGTATCACGAGCCGCTGCCCGACGGCCGAACCCGCGTCACCCGCCTGGCGACCGAAACAGTCGTCACCGACATTACCTCGATTGACGCCGCCGGTGAGGTTGTCAACTACAAAGGGGCAGAATTGGAACGGTTCCTACAAAAGTGGATTACCCACCTCACCGGCATCGTGGCCCAGGAATATCCGCCAGTGTACCAGTTTGTCCTGAATGGCTACGGCCGTTTGCTGAATGGACTGAGCAAGCAACGTCCAATTCCCGGACTTACCGGCAAATACGGGCTGTTGCCGGCACAAAAACATGCGGCGGCGGCGATTCTCACCCGCCTGGAAAAGTATTCGGAGGCTGTAACTGTTGGAGAGTGCGGAGCGGGCAAAGCGCAACCTCTCGACTCCAAAATCTTGACCCCCTTCGGTTGGAAGCGGATGGGCAATATTTTGGAAGGCGATGAAGTCATCAATCCAGAAGGCGGGAAAGCTTTCGTTGTTGGCGTATACCCGCAAGGAAAGAAGAGCATTTTCCGCGTAACGTTTAGCGATGGATCTTTTACAGAATGTTGTGATGAACATTTGTGGCAGGTTTTGACCCCTGAAAGGAAATGGCGAGAGCAATCCCCTCAATTATTTGGATTGAGAGAGCTGAAGGATAAATTGCATAGTGAAAACGGCAATGCACGGTATTTCATACCGATCGTTAAGCCGGTTGAGTTTGTAGAAAAAGAACTACCATTAGATCCTTACCTAGTTGGTCTTTTACTTGGGGATGGTAGTATCACCGAAAACTTGCTGACCTTTACAACCGCCGATGCTGAACTGTTAAATGCTGCGCGAAGCTTGCTTCCGGAAAATATTGGACTGAAGCACAAATCTCGATACGACTACCGAGTTTACATGAAGGATTACAACAATAAGAATCCATCGAAACGAAATCCACTCAAAGAAATTTTACGAGAATTGAGTTTGCTGGGCTGCAAAAGCAACACTAAATTTATTCCTGACATGTATTTATTTTCGGGTGTAAGTTCTCGGATCGCCCTGTTGCAAGGTTTACTCGATACAGATGGTACGATAGGTCGGCAATCAGATGGGTTTGTTGGGCACATTTCATACTCCACGGTCTCAGAGCAATTAGCTAAGGATGTGACGGAATTAGTTCAATCACTGGGTGGCACCGCAAAGCTAACCACTCGTATTCCATACTACACGCACAATGGCGAAAAGCGGCGCGGGCAATTGGACTACCGGCTCAGTATTAAGCTGCCAGACTGCATCCAACCTTTCCGTTTACCGCGCAAACTTGACCGAGTAATCCCACGTACGAAGTATGGGGTTACACGTGCGATGGTCAAAGTCGAGTATGTTGGTGAAAAAGAAGCCAAATGCATTTCCCTGGATTCCGAAAACCAGCTGTATGTCACCGACGATTACATCGTTACGCACAACACGACCATCGGCGCAGCAGTTGCCGCCGGTCGCCACGCTCTCCGTACCGTCGTATTGTGCCCACCCCACCTGGTCGACAAATGGCAGCGGGAATTCAAAGCCGTCTGGCCTGGCGTACGCACCATGCACCTGCAAACCATCCGCGATGTGGACCAGTTCTTTGGCCCGCAGCCAGACAACGCCCCGCTAGTAGGCGTTCTCAAGCAGACCACCGCCCGCAGCGCCTCCGGCTGGGAACATGCCTACGATTACGCTGGCCCGGCCAGCCACAGCTACGGCAGCCAGGAGTACACGGATATCGAACGGCTTTGGGGGCAGGTGCTGTCTCCCCGAAAGCTGCTGGACCTGTCGCTTGAGGAACGGCCGTTATCTGCCCGTCGGCTGAGCGAAGCGCAAATCAATGCCCTCCAGAATCGGGGCATTCGCTGCCCCGTTTGTGGCGCAACCCAGTTTATTGGGGGACGGCCGTTTATGGTGAAAGAGCTTAAATCTGCCACCCGCCTATGCAGCAATGAAGCATGCCGCTCACCACTCTACCAGTTCACCCGCCGCCGATCTGAATCCCAGGTGCGAGGCAGCTTCAAGCGGTATGCCGAGCGCGAGCGCATTATTCGCAGCTACACCGCCAAGGGGCAGCCCGTGCCGTTTCAAGAGGTGGCGCGCTGGCACGGCAGCGCCGTGGCGGACACCTTCGGTTACGGCAAGGTTCCTCTGGCCAGCTATATCAAGAAAAGAGCCAAAGGCCGGCTGGACTTACTGTTGGTGGACGAGGTTCATCAGTACAAGGGATTTAGCAGCGACCAGGGGTACGCCATGCACCATCTGGCCCAAGCGGCCCGAAAAGTGGTAGCCCTCACCGGCACGATCTACGGCGGCAAAGCGTCCAGCCTTTTTTATCTCCTTTTCCGTCTGGCACCAGAAATGGGCCAGTCATACGTAGACCCGGAAGCTACCGGCCAGCGCCGCCTGCGCAGCCGAGATTGGGTGTCGGCCTATGGCATTCTGCAGCAGATTGAAACCACCACCCGAGATGTAGACGGCCGCCAGACAGCCAACAGCCGCTCCAACGTCCGCTTCAAGGAGCTGCCCGGCGGCAGTCCAGCGATGCTGCCGTGGCTGCTCAACCGGTCGGTCTTTCTTTCCCTGGGGGATATGGGCTTTCCTTTGCCCGCTTACAGCGAAATCCCCATCGCCGTTCCCATGGCGTCAGAGCAGGCGGAGCTGTACGAATCCCTCAAAGAGCAGCTGAAAGAGGAGCTGAAAGAGCGGCTCATCCGCGGCGACAAATCTTTGCTGGCCGGGTATCTGTATGCCCTGCTCTTCTGGCCTGACTCGCCGCGCCGGGCCAAGGTGGTAACCTGCCCCCGTTCCGGCGAAGTGGTGGCTTCCGTGCCGGGACTGCCGGAGGATTTTGTCGGCCCGAAAGAGGAAGAAATTATCGAGTTGTGCCTGCAGGAAAAAGCGCAGGGACGGCGCGTGCTGCTGCTGTGCCAACAGACGGACACGCTGGACATACAGCCCGAATGGAAAGCAATGCTAGAGGAGGCCGGGCTCAAGGCCGCCATCCTGCGTGCTGCGCCCAACAAGCGGGAAGAATGGGTGGAGAAGCAAGTTGAAGCGGGTGTTGATGTCATCATCACCCACCCGCGCAAAGTGGAGACCGGCATCGATCTCCTCGACTTCCCCACCATCGTCTGGATGGCTATCGACTACTCTGTCTACACCGTCCTTCAAGCCAGCCGCCGCTCCTGGCGCATTGGCCAGACAAAGCCGGTAAAGGTGTATTTCTTTGCTTATGAAGAGACGATTCAGGAAGACGCCCTGCGCCTGGTGGCGGCCAAAGTGGCGGCCGCCCTGCGGGTAAATGGCGATACCGTGGAGGATGACAGTCTGGCCGAGTTGGATAACCTGACTTCCGGTGACCTGGTGGCTACGCTGGCCAGGATCATTACCGGCGACGTGCAGATTGAAGCCCACAGCTTGCAGCAAGCCTTTGCCGAAGCCAATGCCAGCTTGCGCCAGGCCAATACCATCATTGGCGACTACCAGATAGTGGAAGAAGAGGTGGATGACGTTGTCGTAGGTGGCAATGGGCACGTAAATGGGAGTAATCAACTGCCCACCCTTCCATTACGTTCAACACAACCTTTGAACGGCCCAACCGCGTTAGGCAAGCCAGTGCAACCGTTATTGGTACCAGAGCGTCCGGCCTTAAATGGCCGTAACGGCCGTTCGCCCGAACAGCCGTCTCTTTTTAACAATGGTCATGCGCAAGGTAAAACCAATGGTGCAGGGGATGATGCTAAAGCTGTAAGTGAGAAGCCGTCGAAACAAGACAAGGACAACGCGGCGGACAGGATACCGGTTGTGAACAGGCCTGTGCCCCCAGCCGTACCGCGACCTCGTCTGCTGGCAAGTTGAATATCGTTGATTATAATTGTGTAAACTATTATTATTTACACAATTATAATCCACATATAGCAGGTGTAAGATGGAATTTATCGGCCGACAGCGCGAATTAAAAACATTGGAAAGTTTTTATCAATCAAGCAACGCCGGCTTGCTCATTCTCTATGGTCGGCGCCGCATCGGCAAAACCCGCCTCATCACCACCTTTCTTGAACAGCACCAGGATATTCCAACTTTTTATTGGGTGGCTACAACGCATGGTGAAGCATACCAGCTCCGTGATTTTTCCCAGGCCATTCTTCATCATGACTCGCGGCTGGCCGGTCCGCCGACTGATGAGTTTGCCTTTTCTAGTTGGGAACAGGCCTTGCATCATCTGGCCGATGTGGTCGCTTTGAGCCAAACGCCACAATTGATTGTCCTCGACGAGTTTACCTATCTGCTGCGCAATGAGCCGGCCATCAGCAGCATCTTTCAAAAAGTGTGGGATCATCGTTTATCCCAGATACCTCAACTTAAACTTATTTTAACCGGCTCCCTAATCGGCATGATGGCCCGTGAGGTCATCGCCTATCAGGCCCCTCTCTACGGTCGGGCAACCGCGCAAATTCGCTTGCGTCCGCTACCTTTCTCAGCTTTGCAGGAATTGTTTCCACAACGCCGGGCCGATGAACGCGTCGCCATCTACGGGGTTACTGGCGGTGTACCGGCCTACCTGGAAATTTTTACCCGCACAAAAGATTTTGTCAGCGCGTTGCGCGACCATTGCCTGGTGCCAGGCAGCATGATGATGTCCGATCCAGCCGTTATTCTTTATGAGCAACTTCAAGAACCACAGACTTATGAATCGGTCCTATCCGCTGTAGCGTCTGGCTTTCACCAATGGTCAGATATTGCCAGGATGGCTGGGGTATCCGATACAACGCTGGGACATTACTTAAAGGTACTGCAAGAACTTGAATTTATCGAGCGGCGGGAGCCGGTTCTGGCCACAGCCAAAAGCAAAAGCGGGCGTTACTATGTGCAGGATCATTTCCTTCGCTTTTATTACCGGTTTGTGGTGCCACAGATTGGGCCAATTGAGCGTGGTTACCAGGAAGCAGCCGCCAAAAAGATTTATGCGGAGTTACGGCCGTTTTTGGGAGAGTCCGTCTTTGAAGAGCTGTGCCGGGAGTGGGTCTGGGCAGCAGCAATGACTGGACAACTGGATTTTGTGCCGGAGGTTGTCGGCTCATACTGGCGCACCTACCGAGGCCAGGGTGTGCAGCTTGATGTTGTGGCCGCCGCACCTCGGGAAAAGCGTCTGCTGATTGGTGAAGCCAAATGGGGCCGGGACTCGCTTAGCCGACGTCTGCTGCCAGATCTTATTAAACGAAGTCAACGAATGCCGCAAATCGCTGAGGGCTGGGCAACGCACTACGTTCTGTTTGGCCGTGAGGGATTCACGGATGCATTGCAGCAAGAGGCGTCAGAAAGTGGTGTCAGGCTCGTCTCTTTAGAACAGATGGAACTGACTCTGCGCTCCACCTGAACGGGAAAAATAGGTAACACAGTTTAAAAGTGCTCCCGCAGTGATGTGGCATCCTTTTCTTTGGCCGAGGTGATGACCATGCTTGAGGATACATTCCGGCAGCTGATACAAGACCTGCAATATCCCCTTAAACCTGCCACAACAAATCCACCCTGCCCCTATCCGCTGCCGGAGGCGGGGATGTCCGCCGGCATGGGCTGCGGCCGCTAAGGCCAGCCGAACAGGTAGTATTTCCCGGTTTACCTTTCTTTTACCCATCCTTATTAGCGGTTTGAGTATATAATGATAATAAGAGCTTTCTTATTATCATTAGTGGAAATAACGACATGCACCCAGAAGATTTTCAGAGAAATCATGCGCCTGGTCGCATCCTCCATCATCCCAACGGCTACTGGACCTTTACTCCCCATCCTCTTCCACCTGACATCGGGTGGACAGTTGAATTGGTAACCGCATTGTCAAAAGCAGATCGAACAGTGGGGGAGTTGTCTGGTTTGGCTACGATGCTGCCGAATCCCAATCTCCTCATCCAACCTTTAATACGCCGTGAAGCGGTACTGTCGTCCCGCATAGAAGGAACGCAGGCTTCAATTAGCGACTTATATGCGTTTGAAGCTGTCCAACTGACATTGTTTGAATTTCCTGAGGATGTCAAAGAAGTACAAAACTATGTATTGGCTCTGCAATATGGGCTGGAACGTCTCTCTTCCTTGCCTGTCAGTTTGCGTTTAATGCGAGAACTACATGCGCGCTTGCTGCAAGGCGTTCGGGGTGAACAGTGGACGCCAGGTGAATTTCGCCGCAGTCAAAACTGGATTGGTGCGCCGGGCAGCACAATTCAAACAGCCACCTATGTTCCTCCACCGGTTGATGAAATGAATCAGGCGCTTGGCGAGCTTGAAAAATTCATCCACCAGCGGGATAACATACCGCCTTTGATTCGCCTGGCTTTGGTGCATTACCAGTTTGAGGCAATACATCCATTCCTTGATGGCAATGGCCGTATTGGCCGTTTGCTGAACAGCTTGCTGCTTCACGATTGGGGCTTGCTGTCGCAGCCAGTCCTCTACCTGAGTGCTTACTTTGAGGCGAATCGGCAGGCGTACTACGATCATCTGCTAGCGGTCAGTCAAAAAGGAGCCTGGCATGATTGGCTGATCTATTTTCTTTTGGCAGTACAGACACAAGCAAACGATAGCATTGAACGAATTCAACGGCTCCAATCGCTGCGTGATAAATACCGCGAGCAATTCCAGCAAGCGCGCAGCACTGCCCGCTTATTGCAGGTTATTGATTGGCTGTTTACCCAGCCTATTTTTAATATTTCGCAGTTAAGTGAAATGCTCTCTGTGAGCTATTCTGTGGCGCAACGATATGTATTGCAGCTGGAAAAGGCGGGTATCATTCAGGAAGTAACAGGTCAAGCTCGTAACCGTGTCTATCGCGCCGATGAGATTCTCAGCGTCGTCGCAAGAGAAAAGTAACCTGAAGAGGTTGACAGTAGAAATTTACTAGATCCAATAACGCTACTCGAACTAGCCATCACGATAAGCCTCAGCTAGTTTGCTATGTTTTCCATTATTTTAATGTCCGACATGAAGGGACAAGGGGACCACGAGTGCCTTACAGATAAACAGGTAGGCTGACGCCGCCTTTCATCGGCACGTTAACAAATAAAAAACCAAAGGCGGCTTTTACCAGGTACAAATCGCCAAATGGTAGAAAAAATAGGAGCTTGGAATACACCCTTGAGTATTGCCATTCAGCAGATTAGCACCATACCATATAGGAAGGGTGCTATCAGTGCTGGACACGCCTGCTCATCATCAATAGGGAGCGGAGGAAAAGGAGATAATCATGAGCTATAAAGTCCGATTTGAAATTGAGTTTCCCTGGACCTTTGAAGAAGCTGAAGCTGCTGAGTGGCTTCTGGTGCGGCGGTATGGATTGCAGGATGTCAAATGTAACAGGCTGTCCACGGCTATTCACAGGGCGACCCTGGAAGCTGTTGAACGAGAAGCCATTGACTCAGCGGCTGCAATTTCAAAAGTATTAAAAATGTCTGCCACAACCAACAAAGAGAAATGCCCGTGAACTCCGTATGGCTTGAGGCCCACAGTTGCAACACAATACCGAAACAGGCATATTAAGTCACTTTCCTGACTACCGAAGCTGAGTAGGCTGAAACGGCCGTAGCTATCTCCGCCCTTTTTATATTTGCCCTGAATTTAACGAGTTGAAGGCTTCCTCAAACGATTGAGTCAGGCGTTATAGATCGAGAAATTCACCTATGTCATCATATTTATTTAAGCAGCTGGCCCTTTCTCTACAGAAGCCTGCCGCATCATCAGCAACCGAACCATACTGGCCTTATCCGCTGCCGGAAGCTGAGATGATCCGCCGGTATGGGCTGCGGCCGCTCACGCCAGCTGAACAGACGCTGTTCCCCGGCCTGCGCCTGGCGCTGCACATCGACAAAGTGCAGCTGATAAAACCACCTATAAGCGTACCAAAAGCCCGAGCAGGCTGGATTGTCTGGCTGGCAGAGACCTACCCAGGTGCTTACCTGGTGCGGCTGCCGGGAGGGGCTTCCTTGCCCGTTCCTTATAACCAAATGATTTGGGAAAAGGTGCCAAGAGAAACGGCCGTCACCACCCTTGAGGATGTTCGGGCCGAAGAGCAGCGGCGGCTGGCAGAGGCTCAAAAGTGGCAGACGGGACAAACAGTTACCACCCGAGGCACCCGCTTATCATTTAACAGCCTCACCAGATGGATAGCTGGCTGGCAGCAGCTCCAGGAGCGGTCCTCCTCCAGCGATCGTTATCAGAAAGAAGCGTGGCACATTCAGGCGCTGCCGCCAGAAATGATTGCGACCGAAACAGACG
>CAUJGI010000100.1 GCA_963169155.1 Chloroflexota bacterium | reverse complement strand
TGGCCGCTTCGCCTTCAAAAAAACGGCCGCGTTTGTACACCATGTCGGCCTGCACCACGCGCACATTGGTGGCGAGGATGGCATAGACGGCCGTTATCCCCAACACACCCAGCAGCGAAAAAGCCAGCACCGAGCCGCCGTCACGCAGCCGTGGCTTCTTGCTCAGGCTCACGCCAAACGCCGCGATAACCATCAAGGCAAAAACAAAGACGTAAAAATACGCCAGGAAGTTGGCCGCCTGGCCTGCTTCCTCGACCAGGTAGGCAAACAGCTGGCTGGCCTCCTGGGGCGGCGGTACGTAGGCCCGGTAGAGCAGCGAAAAGCGGAGCAGATTGGCCTGAAACAGGGCATAGATGAGGCCCACAACGAAGGAAATGGCGGCCATCACGGCCACTGGCGTGAGCAAGTTGCGCCAGGTGGGATCCCACAGCAAATACAGCATGGCTCCGCTGAAAACGGCCGTTACCAACGCCGCCAGCCAGCCGCCCCCCACCAGCACCGGCAGGGCAAACAGCAGGCCGGTCACCGCCACGCCCGCCGCAAACAAACGATCGTTTTTGGTGAAGCGCAGCTGCAAATTGCCACCCGCCCACAGGCAGAGCGCACCCCACATCCACAGCAAGGTCTGCCCCAGTAAGGCCGTGGCCCCCGCATCCGCCGCCAGCGGCACCATCAGGCGGTAGACAATCGCCGCCGCGCCCATCGCCAGGAAGGAGACCGAGGCCAGGGATTTTTGGCTCTTGACCACTTCGCGGGAAAGGGGGGCAATCTTCAAATCGCCGTCCTTCAGCATTTCACTGACGGCAATGAGCAGCCCCATGCTCCAGGTGAGCACCAGCATCAGGTAGATGAAGGGAGATTCGCCAAAATCCCGCTTAATGTTGACAAAAAAGCTTTGGTGCAGCACGTCAACGGCCGTTAAATCAGCCACGCTTTCCAGCACCAGGTTCGGCGGCTGGGAGTAGGTGATGTAGGTGAAACCGATGATGCCCACGATAAGCGCCAGCATAAAGCTGTAGAGCAGCACCGGCCCGGTCCAGCCGGAAAATGTCGCGGGCATGACCGGCCGCGCCACACCCCGCCGCCGCCGATTTTTGCTGGGAACGGCCGTTTCTTCCACCTCCACCACCGGCGCGGCCTGCTGCTGGGGCAGCCAATAGGTGACGATAAACAGCAGCCCGACGTACAAAAAGAAGTGCAGCCGGGTGGCCGAAATGGCAATGCCAAAGTGAATCTCCACAAAATGGGCCAAAATCGCGGCGACCAGGGCCACCACCAGCAGCCGCTCGGCAGAAAACGGCTGGGATTCCGCCTCAGATGAGTCGGCGAAGAGGGCGTAGTAAATGAGGTAGAGCACCAGCCCGGCAATCGAGCCAAACGGCAGGGCCACACCGATATACACCGCACCGCGCCACAGGGCGAAGATGACGGCCGTCACCACCCCCACCCCAATCCACAGACCAATCAGCAAATTGCGCTCAAATTTGGTGCGCAGTACGCCCAGCCAGCGGAAACCGTACAAAAAGACGCTGAGATACAGCGCCTGCCAGACCAAAAAACCGGCCAGCCCGGTAATCACCAGAGCGTCAAACGTTTCGTTATGCGAACGATCCGGCGAAGCGTTGCGCGACTCCAGCGTGGCCAGCTCGGGCGGGTAGAAGCTGTTGTAAGCCACGTACATGGACTCGGGACCATAGCCGATAAGCGGCCGTAAAAAATTAAACGTATCCCGGCTGCCATCAGGAAACACAATCGGCTCGTGCGGCCGTATCAGCTCCAAAGCGCCTTCCCAGATGAGGGTGCGCACCCGCCCGGTGCCGGTGTCGGCCTCCAAAATTTGCCCCAAACGGCCGATGCGCGGCAGCTCGCGCCACTCGTCCAGCGTGGTGAACACATTGCCCACCACCGGAAAGTCGGCATACGGCGCGGTGGTGGCGCTGGGCAGATTAAACAGCACGATCCACCCGGCCAGCAGCAGCGACAGCGTCATCCAGCTAAACCAGAGCCAGCGCCAACCGCGCTGCGCCGCCACCAGGGCAAACATGCCCACGATGACCAGCCCCACCGCAGCGACAAAAGCCACAAAGGAAGCCATCGGCCCGGCCAGGCTGGCCAGGTACCCCGCCCCGGTCAGCCCGCGCAGGATGAGGAAGATGACGGTGTAGGCAACGGCCGTTCCCGCCAACACAAACAGCGCCCCACGACCCGCCTCCGGTAAACGGAAACGGCCGTGGCTGTCGGCGGCATTGCGCAGCCCCACCAGCACCACCAGGATGAAGGCAAAAAGACCGGTGCCCAGCCCCAGCCACGGGCCACGGCTGCCCGACCAGTAAATGGCGATCAGCTGAATCGCTACCGCAAAAATGTAGGCCGACGAGCGCATCACGTCCGCGCCAGACAGCTCCTCATCGCTCAAAATGCTGCTGAATGAGGCGATGATGCGCGCCACGGTCAGCGGCACGGCCATGATGAGGTAGGCGGCAATGAAGATGGCGTTGCCCATGTGTCCGGCCACCCGCTCGCTGACGTCGCCCGCCCAGGGCAGCGGGTCCAAATCGAAATGTTGCAGCAGGCCATAAAAAGCCACGGGGATGGAGGTGAGGATAACGGCCGTTACCAATCGCCTCTCCTGGGCCCGGGTGCGCATGGTGGCAATCGTCGTGCCAAAAATAACGATGTAGGCCAGCGTGGTGTAGGTGCCCTGCAAACGCTGGTAGGACCCGGCCCAGCTCACCAGCGGCGTCACAGAAAAGAGCGACGAGACGATGTACACCAGCACCAACAGCGCCACGATGAGCAAAAACGGCATGCGCCAGAAGGAATCCTCAGTGCGCCAGCGCAGGCGCGGTGCCTGCGACCACTGCCGCAAATCGACAAATTTCACCAGCCAGGCCGCGCCCATGGCCACAGCAATGGAGCGCAAGAGGGTGAGTTTATCTGGTTCAAACACCCGGTCGGAGTGAATATTGAAGAAGAGCGGCACGGCAATGACGGCAAAGAGCCAGCCGACCTCGATAAGGCCATCGCACCAGCGAGAGAGTTTCGTTTCCATAGGGGCGCAATCTTAACCGAAAAATGGGTAATGGTAAACGGTTTTTTGCTATTGGTTAGTGAAGGGAGTGGGGAAATAGCATGGTGATTATTAGCGCCAGAAATTGCGCCTTTCAAATTTGCTAATCATTTAGACCCTTGCCATCAAGAATATGCTGCGTGTATTTTTCCACCCGCGACGCGCGCGTTTTAGACTGTTTGGCGCTGGAAAAATAGAGCAGGTAGCCTCTTTGTCGTCCCGGCGTCAACGCTGCAAAAGCGGCTTTTAGTGCAGGGTTTTCGTCTAGCTTATTTTGGAATTCTTCGGGCATCTCGAACTCCGAAGTTTCCTTCATTTCCACTTCCAAACCGGCTTTTTCCGCCTCAATGGCCTCACGAATGTATGCTTTGATAATGTGGGCCATCTCCTCAATTTCATCGGCACTGGTGAACCGAATCTGGCGCGCTGATTGCACATTTTTTGTTTGCTGAACAAGAATGCCTATTTCATCCTTCAACAAAGCGCCTTTCATAA
>CAUJGI010000099.1 GCA_963169155.1 Chloroflexota bacterium | reverse complement strand
TGCTGGGCGGCCTGCGCTCGCCCAACGAGCCGGACTGGTTCATGGTCCATATCGGCCGTGCCCGCGATGTGCAGCCCATCGGCAGCGGCTGGTGACACTTGAAGAGTTCAGGGCTTTTGGTAGAAGTAATTTTGGGACGCGGACCAGCGCGGAAAACGCGGAAAGCTGCTTATAATCTGCGCTCATCCGCGTCCTATTGGCTTACATTGCGGACTTTTGAAATACCCTAAGGGAGACATCTTGATGCTTGACCTGACCCACGTATTCAACGCCTTTCCCATCATCGAAACCGAGCGGCTGCGCCTGTGCGAAATCGTGCCAGCGGATGCCGATGCGCTGTTTAAGGTGTTCAGCGACCCCAAGGTGATGGTGGGGCACGGCACGCCGGTGCACCAAAGCGTGGCCGACACACGGCGGCTCATCGATTGGTACGCCCGTGCCTTCCCCGAGAAGCGCGCCCTGCGCTGGGCCGTCACCCGGCACGGCGACGACACGGCGCTGGGCACCTGCGGCTACCACGACATCACCGCCTACCACCACCGCGCCGAAATCGGTTACGAGCTGGCCTCGGCCGCGTGGCGGCAGGGTATCATGTCGGAAGCGGTGCGGGCGGTGGTTCGCTTTGGCCTGGAAGAGATGGGGCTGCATCGCATCGAGGCGAATGTGGATCCGGCCAATCCGGCCTCGGCCAACCTGCTGCGCAAAGTTGGCTTTACCGAAGAGGCAACCCTGCGCGAACGCTTTTTTGACAACGGCCGTTTCGTCAACGATTGGTTTTTTGCCATCCTGGCCACCGAAGTGGACAAAGTGCGGTGAGCCGTACACTCCACCCTGGCTTGTCCGGGTCTACGAGGAGGTTATGATGCGAGAAATGCCTATTTTGGAAAGCGAGCGGCTGCGGATACGGCCGTTCCTGCCCGCCGACCTGCCCCACCTGTTTGTGATTAAGCAGTCGATTGGCTGGATGGACGCAGAAAAAACGGCCGAACAACAGCTGTTGGCCGAAGCCGACTACCTGGAGTGGTGCGTGCGCAATGAGCGGCAGCTGGCCCAACTCGACCAGCCGCCCTATGGCGATCGTGCCGTGGTGCTGAAGGCCAGCAACCAGCTCATTGGCTCTGTAGGATTGGTGCCCTGCGTGGACGTCTACGGCCAGCTGCCCGGCCTGGGCGGGCAGGCCAACGCCCTGGCCACCGCCGAGGTGGGCCTGCTCTGGCTCATCGATGGGGCTCACCAGGGGCAGGGCTACGCCAGCGAAGCGGCCCAAACGCTCATCGACTACGCCTTTGGCTCGATGCGGCTGCAGCGCCTCATCGCCACCACCGAGTACGACAACCTGGCCTCACAGGCCGTCATGCGCAAGCTGGGCATGACCATCGAGCACAATCCCTTCTCCGACCCACCCTGGCTGCAGGTGGTGGGCATCCTGCACAATCCCCACCCATAAAATATGCATGGAACGGGTCGCGTCCTCGTAGTACAATCAGCCAAACAGTCACCGCCACGGCCACAGGAGGACCATGATGAACGACCAAACAACACCTTCTCAAGACGACAAAATTGTAGGTGCCATCGGGCACGCTGCCGCCCTGCTACCTATGTGGGGCATTATAGCCCCCGCTTTAATTTGGATTACACAACGTGAAAAATCATCGTACATTCGGCAGCAATCAGCACAAGCATTGGCTTGGCAGGCGCTACAGATCATTCTGCTTTTTGCCATTTACCTTCCGGCAGTTCTAATCATATTTTCTCAGGAAATGAGAGTTACTGAACTGGTGAATACGATTCTGCAAATTTGTGCCTCTAGTATCATTATTTTGTTTGGGTTTGGACCCATCTTAATAGGCATTTATGCGGCCGTTCGTAATTTGCAAGGGCTTGATTTCACCTACCCGCTTCTTGGCCGACGCGTGCGTACTTACCTTGCTAAATAATCTGGCTGGCTAAAGAAACCTACACTTTCAGAAATAAGTAGCGGAAGATACGGCCTTTCCTCAAAAGTACAAACCAGGAAATAGAGATGGAACAAAAACAAGAAAGTTCTCAAGATGACAAAATTGTTGCAGCGCTGGCCCATGCAGCGGCCGTTTTACCCATGTGGGGACTGCTCGTCTCCATCCTGATTTGGGTCACCCAGCGGGAAAAATCGGAGTATATTCGCCAGCAATCTTTGCAGGCTTTGGCCTGGCAGGCTGTGCAAATCTGTCTCTTTATGGGCGGCATGGTGCTGTACATGGGCAGCTTTTTTATTGCGTTTGGCACCACCATGTTTTGGGACGACAGTTCAGCGGCGATGCCGCCTGGCTTTTTCCTGCCCTTCTGCGTGATTGGTTCTTTAGGAATCGTCTTTGTAGGGACAATTGTGGTGGCGCTGTATGCAGCCGTTCGCAATCTGCAAGGCCACCCGTTCATCTACCCCATCATCGGTCCCCGCGTGCAGAACTATCTGACCAAATAGCGTGAAAGCGTTCCAGTTGACCCAAAGCCAGCTTCACAAATTGTAGAACGATTTGCAAAATCGTTCTCTGAGCGATTCATAAAATCGCTCTACAAGCTGTCAAACGAGTTTCTTCGATTTCTGAACCAGGCCCCAAAAGCACACGAAAGTTGCAAACGGCCGTGCACCTGCCAGGCGAAAAAAAGCGCCGGGCAGTACCCGGCGCTTTACTTTCTAGCGCGATTTATTGCCTGCGCTTCGTTTTAACGGGAGTTGGCCGCGTTAAGCGATGGCGTCATGAATGAAACAGTCTGGTCAATGGTCTGCACCGCCAGCCCGTAGTTAAAATCATCTACCTTGCCTGCATTGACACAAGAAAGGTACGCCGGGCGGGTACGATCCAGCGAGTAGATGAAGGAAAGGAAGTAGACAAAGTCGATCTCTTGCCAATCGCCGGGCACGTCTTTGTAGAACACACCTGAGTACAGGATGTTGTTGTAAGCGCCGACGTAGGTAGAACAGGCGGCCGCGTCGCCTGCTTTGGCCCCATCGATGCTGCCGCGCATGGTTTGCAGCGAGTAGTAGATGTTGTTCATGTTGGCCGTCAGATCAGCGGCATCAAACGGCAGTTCGGGGAAGACGCCCAAGATGTCGTTGGGGTTGGAAATGTAGTAGACGGTGATCATCTCTGGCTCCCCGCTCTCTTCAGTTGCCGCCGGGGTGGCAGTGGCGGCGGGTGCCGCCGGGGTGTTGGTGACAGGCACGGCCGTATTGGTCGGTGTCGGCGTGTCGGTGGGCGCGGCCGTGGCCGTCGCCGTGGGTTCGGGCGTATCCGTGGGCAGTGGCGTTTCGGTGGGGGTGGCCGTGTCCGTGGGCGCTGGGGTCTCAGTGGGCATAGGGGTGTCAGTTGGAGCAGGTGTGTCGGTGGCGGGGACGGCCGTTTCCGTGGGTGTTTCGACAACTTGGGCAACGGCCGTTGCCGTCGGATCCGCCTCTTCAGTGCCACAGGCAGCGCCACCCCACAACAAAAGCAGGGCAACGATCAGCAACCGAACCAGTGATACAGTGTGTTTCATTTTGTTCTCCTCCATGAGTAAATGATAGGTAAGGCACGGCTTCGTCTTTGACGAACCTGGACAGTGATAAAATTTATCCCCGACGCAAAGACGACAAAGGATGTTTAAAAAACGCGAAACCAGCTAAATTATAGCCAAATTGTTATCCGACAGATTACCTTTTCTTTTTTCAAGAAAAGGTTTTGCTTATTTTC
Organism: Chloroflexota bacterium; assembly: GCA_963169155.1. GTDB lineage: Bacteria > Chloroflexota > Anaerolineae > Promineifilales > Promineifilaceae > Leptofilum. The sequence continues at coordinate 1,872 of CAUJGI010000099.1, read as the reverse complement.
ACAGGAGCTTTCCGCGTAGGCTATTGTCCATATTTTTGATTCATAACTGTTCAAAATATAGACAAAATATCTAAAACGCGTTAAGATTGGGGAAAACAAAGGCGTCATGAGGCAACAAGGAGCATCACCTATGCGTGTAATTATTACCGGCGGTACCGGGCTAATCGGGTCCGCCCTCGCTAAAAATCTGGCGGCTGATGGGCATGAAGTCATTTCCCTCAGCCGCAATCCAGCCCAACACACCTTCCCCCAGGGCGTGCGTGGTGTGGCCTGGGACAGCAAAACGGCCGCTGGCTGGGGCCACCTCGCCGATGGGGCCGACGCGATTGTGAACCTGGCCGGTGCGCCGATTGCCGGCGATGGACTGTTCCCCGCCCGCTGGACCGCAGAACGCAAGCGGCGCATTCGCCAAAGCCGCATTGATGCGGGAACGGCCGTTACCGAAGCCGTCGCCGCCGCCACCACCAAACCAAAACTGGTCATCCAATCCTCCGGCGTCGACTACTATGGCAATGTCAAAAGCGACAAACTCATCACCGAAGCAGCGCCCAACGGCAGCGGCTTCCTGGCCGATGTCACCGTCGATTGGGAAAACTCTACCGCGGCCGTAGAAACGATGGGTGTGCGCCGCATCATCATTCGCACCGGCATTGTGCTCAGCCTGGAAAGCGGCGCACTGCCTATCACCATGCTGCCGTTTAAGTTTTTTGCCGGTGGTCCCCTGGGCAGCGGCGAGCAGTGGTGGCCGTGGCTTCACCTGGATGACGAAGTGCGCGCTATCCGCTATTTGCTAGAAAATGATTCGGCGGCTGGACCATATAACCTCTGCACGCCCAACCCACTCAAAAACAAAGCGTTTGCCAAAACGATTGGCAAAGTGATGAACCGACCGGCCTTTTTCCCCACCCCGGCCTTTGCCCTGAAGCTGGGCCTGGGCGAAATTGCCGCGATTGTGCTGGACGGCCGTCGCGCCGTTCCGCAAAAGCTGCAAAGCGAGGGGTTCGAATTCAAATTCCCCACCGCCGAAGCCGCCCTGCGCGACCTGCTCAAGCAATGAGCGAGTTCTTCAGCGACCCCCAGCACCAACCCTTTGCCCTGGGGCATGAATCTGGCCGCGAACAAATTGGCGCGCTGCTCATCCACGGCTTTCCCGGCACCCCCGCCGAAATGCGGCCGTTGGGCGAACGATTGGCCGCCGCGGGCTGGGCTGTGCGCGGGCCGCTGCTGCCCGGTTTTGGGCCACAAATTCCCAGCCTGGGTGATAAAGCGCGCCACGACTGGCTGACGGCCGTTCGCCAATCCTGGCAGCAACTGCGGGCAGCACATGAAACGGCCGTGCTCATCGGCTTTTCGATGGGCGGGGCGCTGGCCCTGCACCTGGCCACCGAACTGCCATCGCCCGACTTTCTGGTGCTGCTGGCCCCGTTTTGGCGGCTGGCGGGCTGGCAGGGCAACCTGCTGCCCATCGTTAAACATTTCCGGAAGACGTTTTATCCGTTTGCCCAGGCGAATTTTGGCGATACGGCCGTACGCCAGCAGCTGCACGAACTCATGCCCGACGCCGATCTGGATGATACGGCCTTGCAGGCTCGCATCCGCCAGGAAGCCCAGCTGCCCACCCGGACGATTGATGAGGTGCGGCGCTTGGGGCTGGAAAGCATTAAGCTGGCCGCAGAGGTGCGCTGCCCCACCCTGGTGCTGCAAGGCAGCGAAGACACCGTCGTGCTGCCCCGCTTCTCGCGCCAGCTCATCACCCGCCTGGGCGGCCCCGTCACTTATCGCGAAATCCCCGGCAAGCACACCTTCCCCAAAATGCAGCCGCCCGATGCGTACGACTTTACCCCGGAAATTTTTGGTTTTGTGGCGGGAGTA
>CAUJGI010000098.1 GCA_963169155.1 Chloroflexota bacterium | reverse complement strand
AAAAAGCGCCCAACCAGCATCATCGGGAAATTGATGGCAAACATGGACAGGAGCGCACCACCCATATACAGGCCTAATCCCCAGAAAATCGCCGGTTTGCGGCCAACGCTGTCTGAAAGCGGGCCAAAAAAGAGCTGGCCTACGGAAAGACCCAGAAAAATCATCGAAATGACAAGCTGCCTGCTATTGGCGTCTGGTGCCTGCAAATCATTGCCAATTTGGGCCAGAGCTGGCAGCATGGCGTCAATCGACAAGGCGGTCAAGGCCATCAGCGTAGACACAAGAACCACAAACTCAGCAAAAGAGGGGCGGGTTTTAACGGCCGTTGTGAACAATTCCATACCTTCCTGATCGCAAATAAAGTGGCCTATTCTATCAAATCCTGGAAAAGTTGGTTGATGCCGGTTGGCGGGAGGAGTCTTTGCGTCAATGGGTCTTTGTGTCACCCAATGACCGCCTTCGCTGATGCCTGAACAGTTCTACTTTTGGTGATACACTTTCCCCATGACAGAACCGCAAACGGCCGTTGCCGCCAGCCCCGCTTTTCACATCATGACCAAGCCCACCGGGGCGATTTGCAACCTGGACTGCCACTATTGCTACTTCCTCTCCAAAGAGATGATGTACCCCGGCAGCCGCTTCCGCATGGCCGAGACGCTGCTGGAAACGTTTGTCAAACAAACCATCGAATCTCAGCCCGTGCCGGAAATCACTTTCACCTGGCAGGGCGGCGAACCCACCCTGATGGGGCTGGAATTCTTTAAGCGGGTGATCGATTACCAGAAAAGACACACCAGACCGGGCCTGACCATCCACAACGCGCTGCAAACCAACGGCACACTGCTCGATGACGATTGGTGCCGCTTTTTCAAGGCGCACAACTTCCTCATTGGCATCAGCATTGATGGGCCGCAGGCACGGCACGACGCCTACCGGGTCAACAAAGGCGGCGCGGGCAGCTTTGCCCAGGTAATGCGCGGCTGGCAGCTGCTAGTGGCCCATGACGTCCAGTTTAACGTGCTCTGCACCGTACATGCCGCCAACCAGGATCACCCTCTGGAACTCTATCGCTTTTTCCGCGACGAGCTAAAGACACAGTTCATCCAGTTCATCCCCATCGTCGAGCGGGCCACCGCCCAGGTTTTGCCGCTGGCCAACCTGGGCTGGAGTGAACGGGAGGGCGGAGGCCTGTCTAACGAAAGTCGGCCGTTATACACCCAATCCGGCAATCTGGTTACCAACCGCTCGGTGAATGCCCAAAAGTACGGCGACTTCCTGATTGCCATCTTCGACGAGTGGGTGCGGCATGATGTGGGGCAGGTGTACGTGCAGATGTTCGATGTGGCCCTGGGTGCCTGGCTGGGCCAACCGGGCGGGCTGTGCATCTTTGCCCCCACCTGCGGCCAGGCGCTGGCGCTGGAGCACAACGGGGATTTGTTCAGCTGTGATCACTTTGTCGAGCCAGATTACCGATTGGGCAACATTCAAACCGACCACCTGCTAGACCTGGTCGCTTCAGACAGGCAGCGAGAATTCGGCCAGGCCAAGATGGACAGCCTACCCCGCTACTGCCGCGAGTGCGACGTGCGCTTTGCCTGCCACGGCGGCTGCCCGAAAAACCGCTTCAGCCTCACCCTCGACGGCGAACCAGGGCTAAATTACCTCTGCGCGGGCTACAAAACGTTTTTCAACCACGTCGACCGGCCGATGAAAATCATGGCCAACCTGCTGCGCCAGGGGCGTGCCCCGGCAGAAATTATGACGATGATGGCCGCGGCGGATGAGGCGCGTTTACAGCAGGCGCTGGCCAAAGCTGGCCGCAACGAGCCTTGCCCGTGCGGCAGAGGCAAGAAGTTTAAGCAGTGCCACGGCCGTTTACCTTCCTTTCCCCAGAAAACTGCCTGAGCGCACGGCCGTCAGCCGCCATGTGACGGGGCAAAAACGATGTCTGTATTGATCCCGCTCCCCGCCGCCAACCCCGAAGCTGCCGCCGCCATCACCTGGTGAAAGGGCGAGGCCATATCACCCGCGGCATAAACGTGAGGCGCACTGGTGCGCCCCAGTTCATCTACCTTCACAAACCCGTGATCAGTAAACTCACAGCCAATTTCGCGGGCCAACGGGCTGTGCTGCTGTGGTTTACTGCCCACAAAGATCGCCTGGCACGGAATGAAACGGCCGTCTTGCAAACGAACCCCGCTAACCTGCCCTGAATTCCCGGTAATGGCCTCAATACCATCTTTGTACAAAGGCACGCCCAGTTGATTAAGCGTTTCTATCTCCTCGGCAGTGGGCGGCTCACCGTGCAAACAGCCCGTAATGTCACGGGTGAGGGAAGCCAACAGAGGGGCCAGATGGGCCACAACGGTGCCATTGCCAATGAGCACAATCTTCTGGTCACGGACTTCCCAACCGTCACAATAGGGACAGTGATGTACGCCCCCTTTGCCCCAATAATCGGCCAGGCCAGGTATGTCTGGCAGCTCGTCACGCACCCCGGTGGCCAGCAGCACCCGGCGGCTTTGCCAGATAGACCCATCGGCCGTTTTCACATCAAACCCATGTTCCGTAGCGCTGAGACTCACCACCTCAGCCAGGCGATACTCGACGGTTGGATACGGCCGTAACTGCTCCCGGCCAATCTGCAACAATTCAGCGGGCGGTGTGCCGTCGCGCGTAAAAAAGTTATGAGCGGCTTCCGCAGACGCATTGCGCGGCTGTTGATGGTCACAAATCAAAACACGCCGCCGAAAGCGGCCCAATACCAGCGCCGCGCTCAGCCCCGCCGCGCTGCCGCCTACAATAATGACATCATACATTTTACTGCTCCTTTTAATACACAAAATACAGTATCGGCGGGCCAATTTTTGCTCGGTTCGGCCGCCCACCAATCCGCCTACGGCAAACCAGCTGCAATCGCATCCACATTGGCGCGGAACATGTCGATGTAACTGTCTGCGCCACTGCCCTCTGGCCCAATCGCGCCCGTGTACAGCGGCAAAACCTGAACCTCGTCACAACCGGAAAGCTCACCAGCCACTGTTTGTGCCAGCGCGTCGTTCACTGTTGTTTCGGTGAAGATGGTACAGACGCTGTGTTCTGCCATGGCCGCAATCAATTCGGTCAGGTCAGTGGCTGAAGGTTCGGCCAGGGTGCTCATGCTGGGAATAACGGTGCCCAACACGGTAAAACCATATTCCTCGGCAAAGTAGCCCAACGCATCGTGGTTGGTCACCAGGAAGCGGTTCTCGGCCGGGATGGTTTCTAACTGTGCTTCAGCATACGCTTCCAGCTCTTCCAACGCTTCGGCATAAGCGGCGGCATTGGCTTCAAACACGGCCGCATTGGCCGGGTCGAGATCGCTCAGCACATGCGCCACGTTTTCTACCCATTGTTCCACGTTATGAATGCTGAACCAGACGTGCGGATCAGCGCCGCTGTGTTCGTGCTCCTCGCCCTCTTCATGCTCTTCGTCTTCATGCTCATGTGCATCTTCTTCAAAAGCGAGCGGGCTGATATTGGCGGAAATCGGCACCACCAGAGCGCCTTCACCAATGTTTGCCAGGTCATCAACCAGGCCTTCTTCTAAATCCCAGCCGTTGATAAAGATGACGTCCGCTTGGGCAACGGCCGTTAAATCGCGGGCGGCGGGTTCATAGCTGTGTGGATCTTGCCCCGGCCCCATCAACACCGTCAGGTCAATCGCATCCCCACCAACCTGCGCCACCACGTCACCCATGATGCTGGTGGTCGCCACCACCCGCAGTGGTTCGCCGTTCAGGTCAACGGCCGTTACCTCTGGCAGCGTCAACATTTCCGCCTCCGCTTCGTGATCATGCTCATCTTCATCAGCGTGGTCATGATCTGCCTCGTCGGCGTGGTCCTCTTCATTCGCGTGTTCATCAGCAGCGTCTACCTCAGCCGAAGCATCGGCCGCCTCCGGTTCGGTCTCCGCCGATCCGCTGGAACATCCAACGGCCGCCACCAGCAGGCCAAGGGTGGCAACTACTGCCAAATACCACCGCAATCGGTTCATCATCGTGCTCATTCTTCAAGCTCCTTATTGATATTTAATCTCATTTGATATTTAGTACCAAATATATCCTCGGTTTTTAAGATGTCAAGTGACCAATCTTTCCTTTTTTAACACGCCAAGTCGTGTTACCATTCATGCATCATGACCCCGACACCAGATTCAGATTTGCAGCTGCTCACCCAGGCAGCCCTTTTTGACGGATTGACAGAAGCCCAACTGCACACCATTCAACAACATGCCACCCTGGTAAGAGTGCCACGGCGCACTTTCTTCTTTCATCAGGGTGAAGCCGCGACCACCTTTTACCTGCTCCGCGAGGGCCAGGTGCGCCTGAGCCAGATCAACCCGGAAGGCAAGCAGGTGATCATTCACCTGTTTGGGCCGGGTGACGTGCTGGCCGTGATTGTGGTGTTGAGCAATGCCCCTTACCCGCTGTCGGCCGAGGCGATAACTGATTGTGTGGCCTGGGCCTGGAACCGGGAAACGGCCGTTCACCTCATGGAACAATGCCCGCGTCTGGCCATCAACGGGATGGACATGGTGGCCGGGCGCTTCCTGGAATTGCAAAACCGCTACCGCGAGCTCTCCACCGAACGTGTGGAACAGCGCGTGGCGCGCGCTCTCATTCGCCTGATTCACCAGCGTAACGGCTACCAGGAACAAAAACCGTACCCGCTGCTGTCACTGACCCGGCAAGACCTGGCTGAAATGACAGGAACCACGCTGTACACCGTCAGCCGCATTTGCAGCAGCTGGGAACAGCAGGGTCTGCTGGAAGCAGGCCGCGAGCAGCTGCACATCCACAAACTGGAAGAATTAACCACCATCGCCGACGATTTACGGCCGTCTCCACCCAACTTTCCTCCCCGACCCAATTAGCCCTGAGTACACCTTTTCACAAGTAAGTCTGAGCTACGTTTAGAAGCCCGGTCAAAGTAAAACTCCGTTCATTGCGCTGGCGCAAAGACACAATCTTGCCCAACCAGTAGAATGAACCGAAAAGGATTTTACCGATGGGCAATTCCAAACAATTATCCTCTGCTACCCCGGCCTCTTCTTCCTGGCGGCCTCGCCTACCGCTGCGCGTCTGGCTGCTGCTAGCGGCCCTTTTGGGCGGCATTGTTGGGCTGGGCGGCTTTACCTTTGCCTATGCCGAAGGCGCATCGTACTTCTCCAACGATCCGGCCGCGTGCGTCAACTGCCACATCATGCAAGACGTTTACGACGGCTGGAACCACGGCAGCCACAAGGCGGTGGCCACCTGCAACGACTGCCACACACCCCACACCTTCCTGGAAAAATATATGGTCAAAGGGTTAAACGGCTGGAACCACAGCGTTGCCTTCACCACCGGCAACTTCCCGGAACCTATCCAAATTACCGAGCTAAACCATGAAGTTGCCCTGGAAAACTGCATCTACTGCCACGGTGACATGGTAGCAGCCATAAGCCACGAAGCGGACGCGGAACCCACCGACTGCATACGCTGCCATGCCGGCGTGGGACACGGCCGTTAATACCTACCCGCCAATTCTATTTCTAAAGTTTAGGAGAGATCATGAGTAACACAACATTACCCGAACCAAACCGACGCCGCTCCCTTGGGCTGGTCATTGCCGCTTTTGTGGTAGGTCTGGTCGTCATGGGCGGCCTGGCCCTGCTGCTCACCAACATCCAACAGCGCAAAGCAGAAACGGCCGAATTCCCTCTGCGCGTCGTGGACATCGATCCCGATGAGCTGGACCCGGCCGTCTGGGGCCAAAACTTCCCACGCCAGTACGACGGCTTCATGGGCACCCAGGACGACACCTTTAGCACGCCCTACGGTGGATCGGTGGTCTACAGTAAATTAGAGCGCTACCCGGCAATGATCCGCATCTGGGCCGGGTACGCCTTTAGCAAAGACCACAACGAAGAGCGCGGCCATTACTACACCACCATCGATCAGAAAAACACGCAGCGTGTCCAGCTGGTCAGCCAGCCCGGCGCCTGCGCCAACTGCCACGCCGCCGAAGCGCCGCAGCTTATTGCCGAAATGGGCTGGGAAACGTTTAACAAAACTCCCTACAACGATCTAAAAGACAGCCTGCACATCGGCTCCTCTTGCGCCGACTGCCACGACCCGGAAACGATGGAGCTGCGCCTTACCCGCCCAGCCCTCATCA
>CAUJGI010000097.1 GCA_963169155.1 Chloroflexota bacterium | reverse complement strand
TGAAGGGTGTATGAAGTATGCTAAAAGCAAAAACATTAGTGTGATAAAAACATTTCAGGATGATATTAGTGGCGCAACAAATTTGGATGAACGGAACGGAGGACTCAGTTTGCTCAAATTCGCCACAGGCGACCAACATATCGATACGGTCATTGTTTGGCGATTGGACAGATTAAGCCGACCACCCGAAGGGGAATACAGCCGCCTGCTTACAACAATAGAATATTTTGCACGCATGGGAATCACTATTCATGATTGTGAAACTGGTCCAGTTAAAAATGATATGGCAAGTATCATGATAGCATTCTTTAAGGGGCTAGCAGCCAGTCAAGAAAGAACTGCTATTACTGAAAGATGCTCCAGGGGCAGAATAGCTAAAGTTAAAAGCGGTAAGTGGGTTGGAAATAACGTGCCGTATGGATTTCGTAAAGTAGGCAAAGGTGCAAATTCTTACCTTGAGCATAATGAAGAACAGGTTGTAATCATTAAGCGCATTTTTGATTTATACACTGCTGACACCCCAACTGCGCTGACTGACATTGCACGATTGCTTAATGATGAAGGAATACCAAGTCCGACAAACCAACGATGGCATCCAACATCTGTAAAACGAATCCTAACAAGAAAAACTGTTTTAGGGGAATTCACGTATTCGGGTCACGCTGTGGAGTTTCCGCAACTTGCTATTGTGGACGAGGAAACCTGGCAGGCCGTCCAGATAAGATTCAAACACAACAAGATGAAGTCCCCTCGTAATCGAAAATATAATTATTTAGTGTCAGGACATATCTTCTGTGTTTGTGGTGGAAGAATGGCTGGAACCTGTATTGTGGCAGGAAAAGATTATGAGAGGAGTAAGCAAGAAGGCAAAGTCAACCTCTATTATAACTGTTCGAAGTATTACAGTCGGATAGATAACAGATGCCGCGAGCGAAAGGTTAGGGCAGATAAGATCGAAGGTGCCGTATGGGATTGGGTAACTGAGTTGCTTTCAGATGACAGTCAACTTGAAGAAGGATTGCAGAAAATGTTAGAAAACTCCTCGACTATAAATTCTAATTTAGAGGAGAGAATTAAAACCGTCGAAAGATTGTTACAAAAAACAAGCACAAAAATTGCTCGTTTGGTAGCCGCATTTAGTGAAGAAGAAAATCGCACAGTAGCCATCGCCCTGAAAAACGAGTTATCTAACGCTTCGCAACTAAAAGAATCTCTTCAAAAGGAGCATGAAACTCTTTCTCTGAAATTAACTGATACTATTTTTACTCCAGATATGGCGGATGAGATACGAGAATTTGCGAAAAAAGTAAAAGAAAGAATGTTAAATGGAAACTTTCAGAATAAGCGGAGAGTTCTGGAATTACTAAATGTTAAGATAATGCTCCAAAAAGATGAAGACGGAAAAAGACGGGCCAAAGTCACTTGCGATTTCTTCTCTGATGGGAAAGGTGCAGTTTTACATCCTTTTTGATGGCACTGTGTACTCTATCACGGCTTTCGCGAACGGCCGCATCTGGCAGTCCGACCAGGTTGAATATCGGCCCACCCCGGATAATATCCACTTCCACTTCAACAATTTCGGCTTCCAGCCCAACAATGGCACAACTAAACACTTTTGCCAGCATGGCTCTTCCTTCTTTGGTGATGGGTTTGCTAACGCGACTGGGGGAATTATAGCAACTTTGCCCGGGAACGCGATGAGGGGGTACGGCCGTTTTCCCCCTTCTCTTAACAGTTTCGTGACACCAAACAGAGATATCTTGCGACTTCCTTGACCGGTTTCAGGCTACACTGAAAAGGAGATAGTTTACACATGCGAGGAAATTCATGAAGCGTTCAACCAATCGTATTCGGCGGTTTTTGTTGTTCCTGGTAGGGGGAGCGATGCCGGTGATCCTCACAATTGGCATGGTTTTGCATCTGTCGTCTATCCTGCTCACGGCGGCAATGGTGGTGTTGGGCCTGATTTTAGCGGCCATGTGGTTGTGGTACCGGGCAAACCAGCACGCCACGGGGGATGAGTGGTGGCAGGATGACCAGGCATCCGGTTGGCGCGGCTATTGATAGCTCTACGAAAAACCACCAATGACGCAGTTTTTCTCTCTGGACTTCTCTACGCCGCTGCGCAACCTTTTTCAGTAGACTCATTGATTATTACCAATTGGCACAACGGTTTATAATGGCAGAATGCAAGAGAAGACAAAAGTATTGATTATCGATGACGAAAATGCCATCCGCCGCTTTTTACATACCTCATTGGATGCGCATGGGTATGCCGTTTATGAAGCCGCCACGGGGGAAGATGGTTTGCTCCAGGCCGTTAACGTGCAGCCGGCCCTCATTATTTTAGACCTGGGGCTGCCCGGAATTAACGGCATTGAAGTGACGCGCCGCATTCGCGAGTGGACCGATACACCCATCATCATTCTTTCGGTGCAGAACCAGGACAGCGACAAAATTGAGGCGCTGGATGCGGGGGCGGACGATTTTTTGACCAAGCCGTTTAGCGTGGGTGAGCTCACTGCCCGGCTGCGAGTGGCCATGCGCCACGCCCGCAAGGAAGAAACGGAGCCGGTTTACCGCGTCGGGAAGCTGTGCGTGGATTTGGCCGCGCGGGTGGTTACTTGTGGTGATGAAGAAATTCAGCTGACGCCCACTGAGTATGACCTGCTGAAGGTGCTGGTGCAGTATTCCGGGCGGGTGCTCACCCACCAGCAGCTGCTGCGCGAAGTCCGTGGCGTGGGTTACCAGACGGAAACGCATTTACTGCGGGTGCATATGAGCAACCTGCGGCACAAAATTGAAAAAGACCCCACCAATCCGCAATACATTTTGACCGAACCGGGCGTTGGCTACCGTCTGGTGATGGATCCGTAGTTACTCTGGATGGGCAATGGGCAGAGCGATATAAAAAGCGGCTCCCCCGTTTGGGCGATTTTCGGCCCAGATACGGCCGTTGTGCGCCTCCACAATCCCCTTCGCAATCGATAACCCCAACCCGGTGCCGCTGACCCCATCTGCATGGACGCGGAAAAAGCGGGCAAAGATTTGCTCTAATTCCCCGTCGGGTAAACCCGGCCCGCGATCTTTTACCTGCAAAATCACCTCGTCCTCCAGCGTTGTCGCCTGAATGGTAATTGGCTTGTCCGGCGGCGTATATTTGAGCGCGTTGTCGATCAGGTTTACCAGCACCTGCACCATCAGCGTAAAGTCAATGCTGATCAGCGGCAGGTTGAGCGGTACGTTGACTTGCAGGGTGCGCCCCTGTAGCCGGGTGGGAATCTGCGCCAGGCTGGCCCCTATCAAATCCTCCACGTCCGATGGCTGGCGCACAACCTTCAGTGCGCCGGATTCCAGGCGGGTCATGTCCAGCAGGTTGCCTACCAGTCGGTTAAGACGACGCGCCTCTTCCCAGGCCGTGCTCACCATCTCGTGGCGTGCCGCTTCGGTGAGCAGGGCGTCGTCATCGTGTAGGCTGCTGAGGACGCCAGTGATCGACGCCAGCGGCGTGCGCAGGTCGTGTGAGATGGAGTTGAGCAGGGCGGTTTGCAGCTTCTCCGTTTCCGTGAGCAGGTGGGCCTGACGCGCCTGTTCGGCCAGACGGGCACGCTCTAACGCCAGGGCTACCTGGCTGGCAAACGAGAGCAGCAGGCGGTGCTGTTCGCCGGTGAGGGGCGTTTCGTTTTGCGTAAATTCCACGGCCAACACGCCCACGCCGTGGTTGGAGCTGATGAGCGGCAGGTAGGTGGCGTCCATGCCGCTGAGGGTGTTTGTGTGTTGTCCGGCTACCTGGCGGTGGCGCAAGACCCAGCTGGCCACCGCCTGGCTGTCTTTTTCTAGCTGGAATTCCAACGTTTTGGCCTGCAGCATCAGGGTTTGGTTCTCCCCAACGGGCAGGAACAGGGCGGCGGGGTTGCCCAGGGTTTCTTGCAGGTGGTTCACGGCCGTTTGCGCAATTGCACTTAAATCAGTCACCACGGCCAGCTTTTGGCTCAGCTCGTACAAAGCGGCCGTTTGCTGTTCGCGGCGTCTGGCGGCCATCTCTTGTTCGCGGGCTCGGGCCGTTAGCGTGCTGATAACCAGCCCCACGGCCAGCAGCCCGGCAAACGTGAGAAAATATTCAGCATCTTCAACGGCAAGGGTGTAGTAGGGTCGCACAAAAATGATGTCGAAGGCCAGGACGCTGAGAACGGAAGCCAGGATGGCCGGGGCGCGGCTGAGCCAGACGGCGGCGAGGATGACGGTTACCAGGTACAACATGACCAGATTGGTGGGATTGATGTACGGCCGTAACGGCATTCCAATCAACGTCGCGGCAACCACCAGGGCGGTGCCCCGGGCGTATGCGCCCCAGCGGATGCCGGTGGCACGTGTTTTGGTGGTGGCCACCGGCGGCGGCTCCGGCGGCGTCTTGCTGCTGATGATGTACACGTCCAAATCCTGGCTCTGGCGCACAATCTGGTCGATGAGGGACCCACCTCGCAGCAGCTCTTTCCAGCGCGGCCGCAGCGGCTTCCCGGCCACAATGCGCGTCACGTTGCGTTGGAGCGCGTAATTGACCAGGGTTTCGGCCACGGAACGGCCGTTGAGCCGCACCGCCTGCGCCCCCAACGACTCTGCCAGCTGCAAGTTGCGCGTCACCCGCTCCCGATCCGTCGGGGGTAAGCTGTGGTGCGCCGGCGTTTCCACGTAGGCGGCAATCCATTCTGCGTTCAGCCGGGTGGCTAGCCGCCGCGTGGTGCGCACCAGCCGTTCGCTCAGCGGGCTGCTGCTGATGCACACCAAAATCCGCTCGCCCACCGGCCACGGCCCGGCGATGGCATGGCTTTGCATGTAGGCGCGCATTTGGGCGTCGATGCGGTCGGCGGCGCGGCGCAGTGTTAGCTCGCGCAGGGCGGTTAAGTTGCCCTGACGGAAAAATTTATGCGCCATCTGCTCTGACAGCTCCGGCAGGTACACCTTGCCTGCCTCCAGGCGATCTAGCAGCTCGTCAATGGGCAAATCAATCAGCTCAATTTCGTTGGATTCGTCCAGAATGGTGTCGGGGATGGTGTGGCGCACGGTGAAGCCCGTAATTTGGGCGACGATGTCCTTGACGCTTTCCAGGTGCTGGATATTGACGGTGGTGTACACATCAATGCCCGCGCTGAGCAGTTCCAGCACGTCCTGATAGCGGTGAGTGTGGCGAGAACCGGGAGCGTTGGCGTGAGCCAGATCATCAACCAGTACCACCTGGGGGCGGCGAGCCAGGATAGCATCGGTGTTCATCTCGGTGAGGGTAATGTCGCGGTAGGTCACGATGCGGCGCGGGATGATTTCCAGGTTGGCGAGCAGGGTGTCGGTTTCGGAACGGCCGTGTGTTTCCACAAACCCGGCTACCACGTCCACGCCTTCGGCCTGGCGCTGCTGGGCTGCCTCCAGCATGGCGTAGGTTTTGCCGACCCCCGCGGCGTAGCCCAAAAAGATTTTTAGCTTGCCGCGACCCTGCCGGGTTTCGGCAGCTCCCGTCTCGGTGGGTGGGGATAACACAGGCTTTTTGTCCATGGTTTTTAGTCCATCAGTCACAAATCAATTGTTGGGTGAGCCTTCATTGTAGCCAGAAACGGCCGCTTGATGTCATCTTGACATTTTCTTGATACCCCATAAAACCATCTTGACCCTTTCTTGACCAAAAAAAGGGTATTCTTACAGTCAGGTAAAACACCCCAAAGTGGGTGTTTTTTTACGACAAAAGGCGGTTTTTTAAGAATGGCAATTGACATACCCGAGATTAAACGTGTTCTGATTGGGAAACCATTCCCAACCAGTCAAGAAATCCATGAGCGCCTGGATAAGGTTCGCGCGCTCGCTGTTTTTGCTTCTGATCCCATCAGCAGTAATGCTTATGCAACCGAAGCCATCATGAGCGTCATCATCGTGCTGGGCAGCGGTGCGCTGCGGCTGACGCTGCCCCTGGCTATCGGGGTGGCAGCCTTGGTTTTGATGGTGGTCTTCAGCTACATCCAGACCATTTTACACTATCCTGATGGCGGCGGCGCTTATACCGTGGCCAAGGACAACCTGGGCACGCTGCCTTCGCTGTTGGCTGGTGGCGCTTTGCTCACCGACTACATCCTCACCGTTTCGGTGTCGGTGTCGGCCGGGGTGCGGGCTTTAACTTCGGCCGTACCCGAGGTGTTTGAATACCGCGTGGCCATTGCCCTGCTGGCCATTGTCCTTATTACCTGGGTCAACCTGCGCGGTGTGCGGGAGAGCGGCACGATTTTTGCCCTGCCCACTTACGCCTTTGTCGGTGGTGTTTTGCTTACCATTGGCATTGGCATGGCGCGCTACATGGGGTTGTTCGGTATGACGCCGCTGCCTTCGTTTGAAGAGACGGTTCCGGCAACGACTTCGCTGGTGGGCTTTGCCTACATCTGGCTGCTGCTGCGTGCGTTTGCGGGTGGTTGTACCGCCTTGACCGGCATTGAAGCGATCAGCAATGGCGTGAAGGCGTTTAAGCCGCCGGAATCCCACAATGCGGCCAAAACGATGGTGGCTATGGGCGCCATTGCCATGTCGCTGTTTATTGGCATTACCTTCCTCTCTACCCGGATGCACCTGGTGCCCGTTGAGCACGGCGAGAGCATTCTGTCGCAGATGACGCGGCAAATTACCGGTGACGGTATCCTCTACTACTGGGTGCAGATTTTCACGGCGCTGATTCTGTTCCTGGCAGCCAACACGGGTTACCAGGATTTCCCCCGGTTAAGTTCTTTCCTGGCCAAGGATGGTTTCATGCCGCGTTGGATGCAAAATCGGGGCGACCGGCTGGTGTACAGCTCGGGTATTGTGGTGCTGGCGGTTATCTCCTCCATTATCGTTATTGCGTTCCATGCAGATGAAATTGCCATGCTGCCGCTTTATGCCCTGGGTGTAATGCTGAGCTTCACGCTGTCACAGGCGGGCATGTCTCGCCTGATGGGCAAGGTGGGTCGGTTGAAGCCGGGTGAAACAGCGTACACGGAAAACACCCAGATTCATTATGAGCGGACCTGGCGCTGGAAGCAGGCGCTGAATGTGGTGGGTTCCATTACCACCGGTGTGGTTTTTATCATTCTGGTTGCCACCAAATTTGTGGATGGTGCCTGGCTGGTGGCCCTGGCGATTCCGCTGCTGGTGGCGATGTTTAACGTAATTCACAAACATTATCAGAAAGTGGCGCACACGCTCAGTACCGAGGATTTTTCGGAAGATGAGTTGGTGGACGTGGCGAATGTGGCTATCGTACCGATTGCCGATGTGCATCGCGGAACGCTGCGGGCCTTGCAGTATGCCAAGCTGCTCTCAACGGACGTGCGGGCTGTTTGCGTGGCCACAACGCCGGAAATTCACGAGCGGATTGAGCGGCGCTGGGCGCGGTTCCCCAAACTGACGGCCGGAATTGAGCTGGTAATCATTGATTACGATTATCGCGATGTTTTGACGCCGCTGGTGGATTATGTAGACCGCGTCAATCGGCTGGAGTTTGATGAGCAGTTGGTGACGATTGTCATCCCGGAGTTTGTGCCGGAAGATGTGCTGGCCCAGGTGCTGCACAACCAGACGGCCAACATTTTGCGTCGTGAGCTGCGCAACCGGGAAGACGTAATTATCATTGACGTACCGTATCACATCCCGGCGGTGGTGGAGAGCAATGAGGCGAAGGCCGAAGCTGCGGAACCAGAGGCAGCAGAAGGCGAAGCCGTCTAAATTTACTATCAACCACCTTTATTGGCAGAACGGCCGTATTCCCTTCAGAGTACGGCCGTTTTTCTTTGCCTTTTGGCATGACGGCCGTTCCCTTTTCCACTACAATTCCGCCCCATGTCGATCATAAACAACGCACTCAACGGTAAAAAAGTTTTGGTAACCGGCGCGACCGGTTTTATTGGCGGCCGCCTGGCCGAGCGGCTGGCGCTGGAGGAAGGGGCCATCGTCACCGGCACCGGGCGCAATTTGGACGCGGTGCCTTTTGTTAAGGAAGCAGGCGTTACCCTGATGCAGGCCGATCTGCTGGACGAAGCGGCCACGCGCCAGGCGATGGAAGGTCAAGAGGTTGTTTTCCACGTGGCGGCGTGGCTGGGGCGGCACGGCGGCGAGCAGCGCGCCTACGCCCTGAACGTGGCAGCCACGGCCCTGGCGGTGCGGCTGGCGGCTGAAGCGGGCGTCAAGCGGTTTGTCCAGGTGAGTTCGATTGCCGCTTATGGCCATCCGCCCAAGGCGCTGCTGGTGGACGAAGACCAGCCGTTGGACACGGAGCAGGAGGTGATTTACGGCCGTACCAAAGCCCTGGGTGAAATTCGTGCCTTTGAACTGGGTAAGGAATTGGGGATTGAGGTAACGGCCGTACGGCCCGGCCTGGTGTATGGCCCACGGGCGCAAAGCTGGACGATCAATATGATCAAGCTGGTCTGCAAGGGCATGCCGGTCATTTTTGGCGACGGCACGGGCCACGCCTACCCGGTGTACATCGACAACCTGATTGATGGCATGCTGCTAACGGCCGTTCGCCCCGAAGCGGCGGGCCAGGCGTATAACATGTGCGATCCGGTGGTGACGTTTAACGAGTGGTTTGGCTATTACGGCCGTATGTGCGGCCGCCAGCCGCGCCGCATTCCCTTTTGGGCGGCGCACGTGCTGATTACCCTCAACAAGGTGCTGCGGCTGGATTTGCCGCTGAACCGGCCCCGACTGCGCATGTATGGCCTCAAGGCCGAGTTCCCGGCGACCAAAGCCAAAGAGCAGTTGGGCTTTGAGTCGCGTGTGTCCATCGAAGTGGGCATGCAAAAGACAGAAACCT
>CAUJGI010000096.1 GCA_963169155.1 Chloroflexota bacterium | reverse complement strand
GCTCCTGATAGGGGTCAGTTGTGTGGTTCATCTGATGGATGATTGTTTCGAACTGGTCTGTAATTTTTTCGATGTTGAAGTGAGTTTCGGCGTAGATACGGCCGTTTCTCCCCAAACGTTCGCGTAAGTTCCTGTTATGCCGTAATTGGTTGGCTTGTTGGATAAATGCGGCCGGTTCCTCTGGCGGCACAACGACACCCGCCTCAGATTCCGTCACAATTTTCGCCGCCAGGTTTTCGGGAGGGATGGCCAGCAGCAACGGCCGTTCCATGCACAAATAGGATAAAACTTTGGAAGGCACCGAAAATACCCCGGCATCTGGCTCCAGAATGGCAATGAGCACATCGGCCGTAGCCAGAACGTTAGCCAGCGCATCAAACGGCTGGTATGGCAGCAGTACCAGATTCATCACCCCTAATGCGGCCTGTTGTGCGGTCAGCCATTCAGCGCCAAGACCCTCAGATATGACCACGACCCGCACCGCAGGATCATCCCGAAAATGAAGCGCCAGCTTCAGCAGCAGATCCGGGTTGTGTTTCATGCCCAGCGTGCCGGAGTACAAAAAGCAGAAGCCATCGGCCAGCTTGTGCGCCTGTGCCCATGGATTGTTTTTGGGGCCAACGGGCAAATCAGCCAGAGTGGCCCAATTGGGTATGACGTGGGTTTTGGCGCGCTCGATGCCCCATTTGTCCAGCAGCGGCTGAAAATCCTGGGTTATTAGCACGATTTGGTTGCTTTGCCGCAGCAGGTAACGATCCATTTCCATGTACAGCTTGCCCACAAATTGCCCGAGCAAAGGCAGCCGTTTGCGGAGGATTTTGTTGATGGCCACGCCGTACACATCCTGAACCCAAAACAGAAAGTGAATGCGGCTGCGGCGCAGCCGCCAGTAAACCAGCCACATCGCTTCGGACGGCGTGTTGGCAAAGATAACCAGATCAGGTTGGAACGAGCCGATCTGGTCAATAAGCAGCTGACTGTAGGTAATTTCCTGGAAGATGCGCTTGAAGAAGGCGTATTTGGCAAACGGTTTGTTGAGGCGGATGCCTACGATCTCCAGGTTGGGCGGATCATCGGCCGTTTTTTGTAAATTGCCGCGGGGGCTTTGAAAAAATTCGCCGTAGCAGTGCTGTACGGTATGACCGCGTGCGGCGAGTTGGCGGCTTAACTGAACTTCAAAGGGATGGCCGGGACGATCATTAAGCAGGATACGCAAGGAGTTCTCCAGGCTGGTGTGGGATCGGTCTATTGATATTCCAGAACAATAAGCGTATCTGCTTCCAGATCAAAGGTGAAGGTAACGGTACGGCCGTTTACCTCCGCCTGTTGTGGTGCTTGCGCTTCAACCAGCACCGCGCCCTCAGGCAAGGTAACGGTGATGGTTACGGGTTCCGGCCCGGTGCCTGCCTGTTTACGCAGCCACAGCCGGTAAATTTGGTGGTTACCCTCCTGCTGCACCACAGCCTCAGGCAGGGTGTAGGCCACCTCTGTTGTAACGGCATTGCTGCGGGGCACCATCATAAAATTGGTGAAGGTCATGAAGCCGGCAAACTCTTGCCCTGCCTCGCCGCTGCGCTCCCAGGGGTTGCCCAGGAGCAGCATTTCACCAGGAATAATGTGCCCGGTCATCCATTGCAGCTGGCTTTCTGCCGGGGCATACACGCGCAGAAAGTTAAAATAACATTGGTCGGCCACCTCCTGATACGAGGGGGCATTGTTGTAGGGGACATTCTGGAAGCACGGCATTGCGTTGTCGGCAGCGGTATGATTGTAATTTATGGCGAGGTGGGCGGCTGGCAGTCGCTGCGATAAATCTACTTCGTAAGCAAAGGTTCGCTCAATGTGCAGGTTGGATTTATTAAAACCCATGTTGGTATCCAGCACCAGCAGGAAGTCTTGACCGGTGCTGTTCTCCAAACGGCCGTCCCAATCCAGCTGCGTGAGTACGGCCGTTACTTGCGGATCGCGCATGTAAAGCTGCAAATGGCGGCTGTCTAGCGCGGCAAACATGTTTCGGGCCAGCGTTACCATATCCAGCGCACCCGGGTCACTTTCAATTTTTTGCCGGATAGCCGCCGAAAACGTAGACAAAAACGCTTTACGATTCTGGAACCATTCTGAATTGGATTGACCTTCCTTGATGTTGAAGGCATTGCGGAAACTGTCTACTGTGTTTGCCGCGGTAATTACGGTGTCGGTACCGGCCACCTGAATGGGGCCGGTGGCCGCAACAAGCATGGCGATGAATTGCTGGTCAATAGCAATCACGCCATCAATGACCGTTTCGGATTCTACTTTTTGGTACAGTTCAATGGCTTTTTCGGCCGAGTAAGGGAAATCTGGCCAGTAATTGGTATCACGCAGCAGCAAATACTCGGACCCCATCAGCTCTTGCAGCGGCAGGGGCGGGTAGTCGTAAGCCGCAGCGTTGTCCCTAAGGGCTTGCAGGTCAAATGGAGAGGCATCTTCAAAATCGAGGGCTAAAATATCCCCGTTGTCTACCGTCAGCAGCCCGACACCGGAAATGAAACCGCCGGTGGCGCGCAGCTCATCTTCATTTTGGGCCAACAACAGGTAGCTGCGTGGCCCATCGTGCCCCAAAATGGTGGGCAGAACCTGCGCCAGCACTAGCCCATCCTGGGCCAGGGGCAGCCATTCATCGAACAGGGCAAAGGCGGTCTGGATACGTTCTGGAAAGTCGGCTTCGTTGGTGATTTGATTGCGCGCCGTGACAACACGCTGGAAGGAATGCTGTGCTTCAGCCAGGTTGGGGCGGGCCTCGGCCAGAACGGTGACCAACTGCGGTAAGGGGGAGCCAGCGGTATCCGCTTGCAGCAATGTCAGGGCCGGTTTCAGGCCTGTAAAGGCATGGACGGCCGTTTCCGTCCCGGCATCGGCCATTTCCATCAGCGGTGGCGCAGCTACAGCCAGGGGACCAATCTTAGGCAGCCAGCCTAGATAACGGGTGAGCGGCATAAAAACGGCCGTTTCCTGGCGCAGCGTCACCACATTCTGGCGCACGGTGTGCACCATCTCGTCGGCCAATGCCGGATCAATGCCGGTAATGCCTTCAGCCATGAGCGTTTCAGCGGCCGTTTGCTGCGCCAGCAGCGACTGCACCGCCCGGCCAACACGCCATCCCTTGACACCCAGCCAAAGGAGCAGCAGGGCCAACCCAAGCAGCAGCAGCAGCCGTACCCTCGCCCCTGTGAGCCAGGCTGACTCAGCCATTGGAAGTTTGTTGGCTTCTGTTGTCATACTACGGTTCCTCAACGCAGCTGTTGTTGTCCAGCAGGGCACCATCTGCCACCAAAACCACGGCGCAGACCGGCCGCTGGCGGGCATTCACGGTGCGAAAGGCGGGCACGTCATCATTGGCCAAACCCCGAAGGTCTGGATAAAGTGCCTGGAGCCTCTCCCGGTACCAATCAAACGCAAACAGCTGATCGTCTACTAGAATCACGTCGGGTCGCTGCCCCTCAACAAAATGAAAATACCACAAAGCAAAAATTTCCGGGTCGCCTGAGGTGATGAGAACGGCATTGGGCGGCGAACTGTGCAGAATGTGCTCGGCAAACGGCCGTACATTGTGAACTTCTACACGATTGATTGGGCTGAAGTTTAACAAAACCAGGGCGAAGGGCAACACAAATCCCCAATGACCGAGCTGTTTGAAGGCGGCTGTTAATGCCAGGCTCAGCAACAGCCAGGCGGGTAAAGTGTGTACCAAAGCGTCGTTTGTGTCGTAAAAAAAGGCGACCAGCAGGTAAAGCACGGCCGTTCCTACCAGCGCCAGCCATTGTTTTTTGTCCGTTTCTCGCCAGCCGCTCCAGGGCAGCAGCAGCCAGCCGGCAAACAACAGCTGCTGCAGACCGGCTGCTGCCCAATCTTTCAGGCGGGGCAGCAGCTTGACCTCGGGCAAGGCCAGCTGGTTAGGTTGGTAAATCTGCGCACTCACCAGCCACCACCAGCCCGCCAGCGTATCGGGACGGCTCCACACCACCGGGCTGCCTGGTTGGGCCAGCCAGGGCAGGGCAAAATAAGGTGCCAGACCGAGCACAAGGCCGCCCCCCAGCCGGGGCCACTGCTTGGAGGGCACCAGCAGCAGAGCCAGCGGCAAAAGCAAAATTGAAGTGAGGTGTGTGGTAAGGGAAAGACCTAGCAAAATGCCCACCAGCCAGGACGGCCGTTGCCCCAGCAAGCTCCACACAAAAAGCGAAACCATTGCCAGGTTTAGTGCGTACACTTCCGCGACCACAGCTTGCTGCCAAACCAGCAGCATAAAGGCCAGCGTCAGGCCAGGCAGCAGCGATGGCCACCCTTTGAGACCCAGCGAACGGCTGGTGGCGCTGGTCATCGCGGCGGCCACAGCGCCGCAAAAGGCGGAAAAGAGCGAAAAGCGGTAGGCCACTGGCTCGATCGGCAGCAGCGCAGCTAAGCGGCCCAGCAGCAAATACGTGGGGTAGCCCGGTGGGTGCGGGATACCGCCGGTGAGCACGGCCGTAATCAACTCCCCGCCATCTCCAATGTGGAAGGCAAAGGTGAGATCAGGAACGGCCGTAGCGCCGTAGACCACCAAGGTGATCCCAAATACCGCCAACGGGAGCAAAACTTGCTCGTTAAGCAAGGTGGTTTTGCTGGAATGGGCTGCCACGAGGTTAAACCTTG
>CAUJGI010000095.1 GCA_963169155.1 Chloroflexota bacterium | reverse complement strand
GATACCAGCACGCGCAACGCCTACCTGGCTGGTCGCACCGGGCTGATCATGGGGCCGCCCAGTTTGCTGCCGCAGCTTGCCGGGCTGGACCCCGCCGCGCCGCCCCGCTGCCCGGAATGTGCCGCCACGCCTGACTTCCTGGCGCAAAACAGCGGCTTCCTGACGGACATCAACGGCGCAGAGTTTGGCAACATGAGCCTGTTGGGCATTACCAGTACGGCCGAGCGGGAAACGGCCGTCCTCTTTGCCACCTACTGGTTCACTGAAGGGTACGAACAATGGCTGGCCGTTGACCCGGAGCGCAAGGTGCCGATGCGCTGGGGCACGCCAGACAACCCGCGCCAGTTCATCGACAGCTGGGGCAGCCAGCCGCTGGCGGGCAGTGACGAGACGCTGGAATCGCTGTATGGCCCCGACGTGGTTGCGGTGCTGCGCGAAGGCATCGCTACCACCGGTCGCTGGGGCTTGCCGCAGGGCCAGGGCGAGCTCATCACCACCCTCTACGAAGAGCTGACCCTCTCTATCGTGCTGCAAGAAATGTTGAGTGGCTATTTTTCCAGTGACCAATCTATAATAGAGGCATACAATCGACTTGTTGACTTAATTCCTAATTACGCTTTCCCGAATCTGACCGATAATCTACCTGACGATTGATTTGGGCCGGGGCACAGCGGTTTTTTGTCACCAACGCCACTAAACAACCCTAGACTTTTCTACCATGACTTCGACTTTACCCTATACAGAAGAGCTGTTCGGCATTCTCACCGATGACAATTTGTACCTTGATTGCGTGCTGGTCAAGCCGGTGGGGGTAACCGATGAAGAGCTGCGCGCCATCCGCGTTTGGGTGCCCAAGTATCCCCTGACCAAATCCAGCGTCATCACCTGTGCCCGGCAAGAGGTAAAGTCACACGGCCAAAAGCGCAAGGTCGCCCACCTGGTATTTGACCTGCGCGGCTCCGGCGACAGTGAAGGGGCAATGGGCGACCACAAATTTAACCTGGACCTGCACGCCATCACCGAGTGGGGCAAGGAGCGCTTTGGCCAGATCAATTTTGGCTTTTTAGGCACGCCAGATTCGGAAAACGGCCGTGTCCACGTCTGGCCCCTGCGCACTGGCTCGATGATGGAAACCTACCACTATTCGGCCGCAGGCAGTCTGCTGCCCCCCACCGTACTGTACCTGTCCACCTACGGCAGCTTTGGCCGCAGCGACGACCTCCTTTGCAGCCAGCTGGCCACCGCCGGGTATCACGTCTACGGGCTGGACCCGCTGCGTTACCTGCTGCACGCCAGCGCCAGCCACCGCCTCAACCCGGATGACCTGGCCGCCGATCTGCAAATTTTGATCCAGATGCTGCCCAGCAAACCCATCATCGTGGGGCAGCCGCTGGCCGCCGGGCTGGGGCTGCTGTGGACCAGCCGGGTGAACAAGGTAGCCGGGGTGATTGCCATCGGCCGGGCCCAGGCGGGCCTGTCGCCCAGCCACATCTTCCACAACAACAATCCCTACACTTACCTCCTACACCGCTACGTCGCCGAAATTTCGCCCCGCCCCCTGGCGCTGGTTCAGCTGAAGGGCAATGCCCTGGGCGGCGATGAAGACGAAATGGCCATGCTCATGCAAAGCAGTAAGCTGCCCAATCGAATGGAACAGGTAGACAATCTGTCGTTAGAGCTATTAATGGAGTTACTGAACTGGGTGCAGCGGCTGTAATGCAAAACCAGTGAGAGGGATGAGGGAGGAGGGATGAAATGCCTTCTTCTTACTTCTCACTTTCCACTTTTCACTTTTTACTTTTTACTTCTCACTTTTCACCAATCACCCCACCCCCCGCCAAAAGGACACCCCACCCCATGCGACCCAGACTACGCGACCTCGGCATCACTATCGGCCAATTTCCCACCGGGGCGTACAACGCCATCACCGACATTCCCGGGGTGGCGGTGGGGCACTGCACCGTCATCCACGACCGGCCGCGCATTGCCCGCACCGGAGTAACCATGATCCTGCCGCGCGGCGGCGACATCTGGCACGACTATGCCTTTGCGGGCTACCACAGCTTTAACGGCAACGGCGAAATGACTGGCATTCCCTGGCTGAAAGAGTCTGGCATGTTGGGCTCACCCATCGGGCTGACCAACACCCACCAGGTAGGCGTGGTGCGAGATGCGCTGGTGGAACAGTCGGTGCGGCTGGGCTACACCCACAGCTTTTTGCTGCCCGTGGTGGCCGAAACCTACGACGGCTGGCTCAACGACATCAACGCCTTTCATCTCACCAGGGAGCACGCCTTTGAGGCGCTGAATGCAGTCAGCAGCGGGCCAGTGGCTGAAGGCAACGTCGGCGGCGGCACGGGCATGATTTGCCATGATTTTAAAGGGGGAATCGGCACCTCATCGCGGGTGGTAGAAATGATGGACGGCCGTTACACCGTCGGCGTGCTGGTGCAGGCCAACTACGGCGACCGGCCTTTGCTGCGCGTGGATGGCGTGCCGGTCGGCCAGCTCATTCCCGATGACCATACGCCCGTGCCCTTCAAAAAGCTGCCCAGCCCCTCCAGTTCCATCATCATCATCGTGGGCACGGACGCACCGCTGCTGCCCAACCAATGCAATCGGCTGGCGCAGCGGGCCACGGTGGGGCTGGCCCGCGTCGGTGGCACTGGCTACAACGGCAGCGGCGATATCTTCCTGGCTTTCGCCACCGGCAACCATCTGCTGGCGCAAGGCAACCGCTTCCTGCGCGACATCAAAATGGTGCCCAACAGTCAGATGGACAACCTGTTCAACGCCACGGCCGAAGCGGTGGAAGAAGCAATCCTCAACGCCCTCTGCGCTGCCGAAACGATGATTGGCTTTCACGGCCACACGGTGTGTGCCCTGCCGCTGGACCGCTTGCAAGAGATTATGGCGGCATACGGCCGTACCCGGGAAGAAGTGAAGGTGAAAAGTGAAAAGTAAAAAGTGAGAAGTTGCTTCATCCCTCATCCCTCATCCTTCCCCACAACGTTTCCTTCAAGTATTGCCCGGTGTACGATCCGACAACCTGCGCCACCTGTTCTGGGGTGCCTTCGGCCAGGACCAGCCCCCCAGCTACGCCGCCCTCCGGCCCTATGTCGATAACCCAATCGGCCGTTTTTATTAGCTCCAGATTGTGCTCTACCACGATGACCGTATTGCCTGCGTCCACCAGTCGCTGCAAAACATCCAGCAGCCGCGCCGTGTCCGCCAGGTGCAGGCCGGTGGTGGGTTCATCGAGCAGGTAAAGCGTGTGGCCGCTGACGCGGCGGCCCAGCTCCTTGGCCAGCTTCACCCGCTGCGCCTCGCCGCCAGACAGCGTGGTGGCGGGCTGGCCGAGCTGGAGATAACCCAACCCCACATCAAACAGCACCTGCAGGCGGGATCGCGCCGCCGGAACATCCGCAAACAGCGCCAGGGCTTCCTCCACCGTCATGTCCAGCACCTGGGAAATGTCGTGATCGCGGTAGGTTACGGCCAGGGTTTCGCGATTGAAGCGACGGCCGTGGCAGGCGGGGCAGCGCACAACCACATCGGGCATGAACTGCATGTTGACCGTGAGTACCCCCGCCCCTTCGCACCGTTCGCAGCGGCCGCCGGGCACGTTGAACGAGAAATGCCGCGCCGTGTAGCCGCGCTGCTTCGCCGCTGGCGTGTTGGCAAACGTCTGGCGGATGGCGGTGAAGGTGTCGGTATAGGTGGCGGCGTTGGAACGCGGCATGCGCCGCAAATGCTCCTGGTCGATAGTGACAATCTTGTCCAGGTGCTCAATGCCTTCAATTGAGTCATGCGCGCCGGGTGCGTCGCTGGCGTGGGTCAGGCGCTGGCGGATGGCCGGGTCGAGGATGTCGAACACCAGGGAGGATTTGCCGGAGCCGGAAACGCCGGTGACGGCGATAAACAGCCCCAGCGGGAAACGCACCGTGACATTTTTGAGGTTATTCTGGCGGGCGTTGTGAATGGTAACGGCCGTTTCTCCCCCCACCCGTCTTTGCGGCGGCACAGGAATGCACAACCGCCCCGCCAGATAATCGGCCGTCAGCGAGCCGGATTGGGCCTTGATTTCGCCTGGCGTCCCGGCAGCGACCACTTCCCCACCGTGTTTGCCTGCGCCGGGGCCAAAGTCGATCACAAAGTCGGCGGCGGCCACCATTTCCTGGTCGTGTTCGATGACCAGGACGGTGTTGCCCAGGTCGCGCAGGCGGCGCAAGACGGTGATGAGGCGGCGCGTGTCGCGCTGGTGTGTGCCGATGGTCGGCTCGTCGAAGACGTACAGCACGCCGCTCAGCCCGGAGCCAAGCAGGGCCGCCAGCCGCAGCCGCTGCGCCTCACCCGCTGACAGCGTTGGCGAGGTGCGTTCCAGGGTGAGATAGCCGACGCCCACCTGCACCAGGCGGGCCACCCGCTCGTTCAGATCATCCAAAACCGGCCGGGCGATGATCATTGCGTCGGCGCTGAGGGCGGCGGGCAGGTGGTGCAGCCACTCGGCCAGGTCGGTGAGCGGCATTTGGCTGAGGGGAATGATGCTCTGCCCGGCCACGGTGACGGCCCGACTTTCGGGACGCAGGCGGGTGCCGTCGCAGTCGGGGCAGGTGTGGGTGACCAGGTATTCGCTCATTTTGTCGCGGTAGTTAG
>CAUJGI010000094.1 GCA_963169155.1 Chloroflexota bacterium | reverse complement strand
CGCCGGGACTCGACCTGGATACTGCCCCAGAGGCGAAAGCTGCCAAGGCCGCGTTTCCGACTCTTGAAGCGGGGAAAGCCCGGTTTCTCGCCCTGTTTGACCCGCCGGAAGAAGTGCTGAAACGCCCGCTCCAAATCCCGCAGCGCTTCTTGGGGGATGGTTTTGGAATAGTGGTACAGCCACGAGAGCTCGCTTTTCTTTAGCTGGTTCAGCTGCCGGTGCAGTTCATAGTACGATGGACTTTTGCCCGTGGCGGCGTAGGCGTCGATTTTCTGCCGCAAGCCCCAGTTGTAGGCAAACCGGGCTGCACCGGCACAGCCAGCCAGCAGGCTCCGCTCCTGGTTGTTGAGCTTCAGCTCTGTCTTGTAGGCACGCTGCACCAACATGGCCTCATTCCTCGACCTGGTACACCTGCTCCACACAAGCCCGGATACGCTCGGATCGCTGCCGGGAGGAGCGACGGCCGTAGATGCGCGCCGCCATGGAGGTGATCAGGGAGACAAAGTCGTCTACTCGTTCGTCCTGGGTGTCGGTTTCATTGATGACTTCGATCTCCCGTCCCTGCGCCTGGAGCAAGAGGGCGATGTACTCAAACCCAAACCGGGTTGCCCGGTCTTTGTGTTCCACCAAAATCCTCTGGATCTCTGTGTCGCTCAGAAGGCGGCTGAACTTGGGCCGCTGGTCGTTGAGGCCGGAGGCAATCTCCACCACTTCGGTGCTGACTTTGTAACCCCTGGCGGCGGCATAGTCTCGCAGCCGTTCCAGCTGGCGCTGGGCATCGGCTTTCTGGTCGTGGCTGGAGACACGGGCATAGAGGGCCACACCCTGACCGACATCTGGTGCGGTGGGCTCATTGACGATGATGGTGCCCGTGGGCAGCTGGTAGGCGTCCAGTTCGCCGCGCTTGAACATGAGGTAGGCAGTTTTGTAGGTGACGCCGATTTGACGGGCATAGTCGCTTAGTTTCATAGCGCATAATATACTATATAAATACATGAATTACTACATATTTTATAACTAATTTCAACCCCGAAGCAATACCCCCAACAATACTTTCGAACCTGTACGGCAATACCCCCTGGACGGTAAGGTAAGAGCATATTAAGCAAGCGGCCAGGCGTAGGTAGCCCGAGGCAAGAAGGGAAGAGCATGACGGATAAGGTAACCATTTACCAAATCAGAATTGGCGGTCAACTGGGTGAGCTTTGGCAAGCCTGGTTCGCAGAAATGACCCTCACTCAGGCCGACAATGGCGACACGCTTTTAACCGGCCCGGTGGTAGACCAGGCAGCGCTGCACGGCCTGCTGCGCAAAGTGCGCGACTTGGGGCTGCCGCTCATCTCCGTCACCCAGATTCTTCCGGGCCAGGAAGATGAGCCAGGGGCTTCCTAAGAAGCGACTTCTCGAAAATATGTATCAAACGGTTTCGTTTAAAGGAGAAAAATGATGAAACAAGAGAGTGTCAATCGTGCCAATGATGGGTTGAGCAACATTTCTTTTCAGCAAAAGAGTGAAGGGCTGTCCCTGGTGATTACCGGCAGTGCGGCCCTGTACTTCATTGCCAGGGTGTGGCCGATGCGCCCGGCAGCGGTGGCCAGCGATGCCCTTCCTGCCGGGTACGGCGGTGTGGTTTTTACCACCTTGCTTCTGATTGTGGTGGCTCAGATTGTGCTGCAAGCGGTATTGGCCATTGGCCAGGGCAACGTGGCACCCGCCAGCACGGCAGAACGGGCCGCCGCACTCAAAGCGAGGCGCAAGGCTTACTGGGTGTTGACTGCTGGTGTTGGGGCCGCCGTGGGCACTGTCTTTGCTGAGGCGCTGACGATTTTTGACACGGCGAACGTGGTGAATTTAGGGCTGGCCCTGGCGGAAATTGTGCAGTCGGTGTCGCAGCTTTTTTATGCACGGCGATAAGTGTAAATCCAGATGGGTCCAATCCCCGAAGGTTGGACCCATCACCAACAAAAAAGGAGAAACCTGATGAATTCAATTAAGAAAACGGCCCGTACGACCGGTGTGCTCTATCTCGCTATCTTTTTTGCCAACATGTTTGTCTTCATGTTTGTGAGCGGCAGCCTGAATGTGGCGGGCGATGCCACGGCCACGGCTGAAAATATTCGGGCTTCGGAATCGCTGTATCGCAACGGTGTGGTGAGCTACCTGGTTGTCTTTTTGAGTGAAATTGGCACGACGATCTTGCTGTACAAGCTGCTCGCGCCGGTCAACAAAACCGTGTCGCTGCTGATGGTGGCGACGCGGTTGATGCAAGCGGCCGTTCACGCCGCTAATCTGATCAACTTCATCTTCCCCCTGATTTTGATCAACGGCGGCGATTACTTGAACACTTTTTCGCCGCAGCAGATCAACGCGCTGGTACTGCTGTTCACAGAAGTGCACTACTATGGCGTGCTGGTGTCTGAGGCGTTTTTTGCGCCGAGCCTGTTTTTTCTAGGCTACCTGGTGGTTAAGTCGGAGCTGTTCCCCAACATTTTGGGCATCATGCTGGCGATTGCCGGCGTGGGCTACGTGCTGGACAGCTTTGGCATCTTCTTACTGCCCCAGCGGGCGGCACTCTTTGCCAACATTATGATTGCCCCGGCGATTATTGCCGAGCTGTCGTTTACGCTGTGGCTGCTCATCAAGGGCGTTCGTACCCCGAAGCCGGAGAGCCGTAAGGCGATGGCCACGGCGTAGTGGCGGTGAGCGGTAAGCGGTATTCGGTGATCGGTAAAAGATTGTTATTCGCTTGAATGGCTAAAGGTGGGACACGAATTTGACGGAT
Source organism: Chloroflexota bacterium (assembly GCA_963169155.1). Taxonomy (GTDB): domain Bacteria; phylum Chloroflexota; class Anaerolineae; order Promineifilales; family Promineifilaceae; genus Leptofilum. The sequence continues at coordinate 2,179 of CAUJGI010000094.1, read as the reverse complement.
GGTACGGATGGAAGGCAGGAAAACTCGTCAAATCCGTGCCATCCGTGTCCCATTTTAAAATTTTAGGGAACGGCCGTTTCTCATCCGGGCCAGCGTCAACGTGGTGTACCTGGTTGTGTGCCTCCTGTTGGCCCTGTTAATTCGTAAGGAGTTGTTGCTATGTCCACAAAAATGAAAGCTGTGGTGTTCACCAAATATGGCACGCCGGACGTGTTGCAGATGGCGGAGGTTGATAAACCAAGGCCTAAGGCGGGTGAGGTGCTGGTAAGAGTGATGGCTACGGCCGTTAACCAAGCCGATAACCACGTGCTCAGCGGCAGCCTGCGTTTTAGCACTGGGTTGTTCAGACCCAAGCAGCCGATTCTTGGCTCTGACATTGCCGGGGTGGTCGAGGCCGTGGGAGAGAATGTCACCCAGTTCCAGGTGGGCGACTCGGTTTTTGGCGATTTGTCGGCACAGGGACGGGGCGGTTTTGCCGAGTTCGTGGCGGTGCCCGAAACGGCCGTTGCGCCTAAACCGGCCAATCTCACCTTCCCCCAGGCCGCGGCGGTGCCGATGACGGCCGTTACCGCTCTGCAAGGGCTGCGCGACAAGGGTGAATTACAGCTGGGCGAGCAGGTGCTCATCAACGGCGCTTCTGGCGGCGTGGGCACGTTTGCGGTGCAGATTGCCAAAGCGTTGGGGGCGGAGGTTACAGCCGTTGCCAGTACACGCAAGATGGTCATGGTACGTTCGATTGGGGCAGACCACATCATTGACTATACCCAAGAAGATTTCACTCAAACCGAGCAACAGTATGACCTGATTTTTGATACGGTGGGCAATCTGTCTGTTGCTGAGTATAAAAGGGCCTTAAAGCCTCAAGGACGTTTTGTGACAACTGCATTTCTACTCTCCCTTTTAATTCAGGGGCCTTGGCTCTCACTGACTGAAGGTAAAAAAATGCACAATATGATGGCAAAACCGAATCAGAAGGATTTAGATGTAATGAGAGACCTGCTTGAAACCAACCAGGTTATCCCGATTATTGATAGATGTTATCCTCTAAGCAATGTGCCTGAAGCACTCCGGTATCTGGGGGAAGGGCATGCCAAAGGCAAGGCGATCATCATAATGCCTGACAGTTCAGCGGGCGTGTAGGATAGAGAGATGCATAGAACTTTAGAATCAAACATGACATTCAGATTGGAGCTGTTTGTAGATGACTTGGTGGCGTCAACAGATTTTTACGGTCGGGTGCTTGGATTTATGATAGGTGAGCAGCAGGCAGATGGTTACACACCACTGACCAATGGTCATGTTTCTCTATCACTGAATCTTCGGGCTAACCTACCAGACGATCACCCCATCCAGGCCATTGTTGGCGAGCGTTTGGGTAGGGGCATCGAACTCGTCTTGGAGGTAAACGATATTGAGGCGATGTATAAGCGCGTGCGATCTGCGAATTGGCCGTTGTCTGGTGAATTGAAGGTTCAGCCCTGGAGTTTAACCGATTTTCGGGTGTTGGATCCTGATGGGTATTATTGGCGCATCACAGGCACATCTGGAAAGAAGTAGGTTAAAGATTCAGACTTAGACCAATGCCAGGCAAAATGGCCGTTTACCAGCGGTGCTGCTGTTCCAATGCTTTCCACGTAGGCAGATTAATATAGGCAAAAATGGGATATTCGCTTAGGCTCAATATGGGAATCAAGGAGCTACCAAAATCTCGACAAGCGCAGGCAAAGGCGCTTTGCCCCGTTTGCGAACATTATGGACAAACTCGAAGAATCCCAGATAAATGGGTAACTTTTCCTGCGAAATGCCGCGATGCGGACGCAGCCATGACCTTAACAATGACCAAAACCCTTCAATCGTGTTGGTATGGACTTCATGAAAACCATCGCCATCTTCATCACGGGCATATTCACCTTGAGAATGGTTGACTGTTTGATGCGCATAGCCCCATTCGGTCAACCGATGGTAAATGTTGTATTCGTCAGTAAAGACTTTGCTGCCGACAGAAACGACCTTTTGGATGATGGGCTTGATGCTGTCCTGTTGCACATTGGCTAACATGTTGATGATGACCTCACCATTGCGCTGGATGAGACCCAAAATAGGTGGCTTTTCTTTGGCCAAAGTGCCCCGTCCTCGACTGCCTTTGAGCCGATTGCGGCGGCCCTTTCGCCCTTTTGCC
>CAUJGI010000093.1 GCA_963169155.1 Chloroflexota bacterium | reverse complement strand
AAAGTGGCTTGGTATCATTTCACATTGGAGCAAAAACGTGTTCGGTTAGTAGGAATGAGTCGACTTGTGCTTAATACGGCCGTACTCATCACCCTTCTTGTCATCCAACTTTTTTCGGAACACAGAGTTTCACAGAGGTGGCACAGAGGGGCACAGAGAAAAGCCAATCCTCCGTGCTTCTCAGTGCCCCTCTGTGTTCCGCTTTTGCAATTCCTCAAGTTCACGAGCCAGGTTTTCGTAAACGGCCGTATCCCCCTCTCCCGCATCCACGCCGTCAAATAAAACGGTGACCGCGCCAGGAATCTTTGTAAGACGGCCGTTCGCTACTACATACTTTCAAGAAACTGGCAGTTCTATTTTCTCAGAGAACTGCCAGTTATCTAAAACTGATTTCCATCACCATTCTATTACTCAGATGGCATGATAGAGAAACCATCAATGGGCAAACCGCCCCCAATAAAACCAGAGGAAGCGAGCCCGTCAAAATACAATTCAGATGCAAAGGTACAATCTGTAGGTACACCGAGACTAACCGGTTGGCAAACAATAATGTCTGTGTTCCAACCACTTACTGCGGGCAAGTTGAATTGAGGGTTCAAGGAGAGGTAAATTTCTCCAGTGTTAGGATCTACCCAGGTTCCCCGCACATCATAGGGTGACAAAAGTACATCCCCACCGCGAAAGTAAATAGCAAAGGTACCTGTTGTTTGCGCCCCTAAGGATGTGGCGTCAAATACCAGCAAATCCTCGTCATTGGCATTAAGCTTGCCTGTGGCCGTGGGAACAATCGCTGCTGCATTGATGCTAATGAGCAAACGGCCGTCCGGCGCAAAACTAATCGCATCCACGTCTTCACCCACAGTGGTCAAACCCACGTCAGAGCCATCAAAATACAGCTCCCAACTACCAGCCGTCTCTGGTCCAAGCGATGTAGGAATAAACCGCACAATGTCAGAATCATCCACCTGGCCCAATCCAGCCAACCGCCAGAGTTTATCAAAGCTCAAAAGAATTGAGCCATCAGCCATGACCTCTAGAGCATCAACATCGGTGCCCCGCAGCCCTAAATCCGTACCGTCAAAGTACAACGACCAGTTTCCTGTACCGAAATCATAAGCCAAAATGTCTTCATCATCGGCAAACAGTTGTCCAGGGGCTTTCAGCGCACCAGAGATAGTGCTGATGTACACGATGTCAGCCGCTGTTTCTGGCTCAACTTCCACGCTCATTGGGTAAATTGCCTGCGTTTGCTGGCCAGACCAATACGCCTCGTTTGCCTCTGTAACTTCAAAGAAGCGGTAGACTGACTGATCATTAACCGTAACTTGCACCAGCAAAACAGCGTTGCTAAAACCCCAATAATGAACAATTTCCGAACCGGAGCCAAAGGGGAAGGCCCCCAATTCTGCCCATCCCGCCGCGTCTGTGTAAACCACACGATCAGGCGTAGCGCCAAAGTAACGGCCATACCAAAATGGCATCGGTTTTGCTTGAAATAGGGCAACTTCAGCACCAACCACGGGCATACCGTTTTGATCCGTCAGAAACAACACATTTGAAGCCGGGATGTCGTTGAGATATTTACCCAAATTGCAGGGAGCATTGTAGTTCCCACAAATCGGCCGTTGTCCCAAAATGAGGTTCCAGGCATAAGCCGAATGTTGACCATATTGCCCTGCACCACCACCGCCCATCAAATCGGTGTCAGCGTATCGATTGTAATAAATATGGTCATTAAATGCGCCGACCGTAGGCAGTGCCGGGCTCCCCAGTACCAGGTTGCCCGCGCCGTCCTGAATGCGCACCGTCGCCAAACCAACCCATGTCCCAGCCGGATATGACCCGGCAATAGTGCCATCCATCCCACGCTGACAGTCAACAAACTGCGTACCGCTTTTGCCCCCACAATGGATCAATTCGCCGCCCACAGCCAGATAAGCCGGCACTGGAAAGGCGGAATCAGAAGCAACCATCCGGTCTGTCGGTAAAATGGTCTCGGTAGCGCTGATTGCACCGGAAAGGTAAGCATGATTCGTGTAAACGTTCAAACCATAGAGATCAATCAGGTACCGCGCATGGGACATCTCATGCAGTAAGGGCAGCTCTATGTTCTGAAATTGCGGATAAACCTGGTAAAAATTAAGCAGGCCACAGTTGTGGCCACTGGGGACGCCCACCAATTCAGAATTGAATCCCCAAACGAGGTCCACCGTGCGATCTTCGGGCCAGAAAGTGTTGCTGCAATCCGGCCAACTGCCATCTTCTAAAATGACAACCTTATCCAGGCGGACTCGTTCCAGGATACCATCTGGTGTGAGCGGATGAACGGCCGTCGCAAACATCTCATTCCAATAGCTCAGTTGGCGCTGCGCCCAATCATCCCAAGAAACACTGCCCAGCCCTTGCGCCAGCTGATTTTCATTAAACCAATCGTACACACTCTGCTCTACCCAAAACCCAACAGCCAATGCATTTGTTTGATCAGTCACGCCATTGTTCTGCTCCGAAAGTTCTGAAATTTGATTATCGGGATCTAACAGCAAAGCAATTGTATGCAGCCCGGTTTGCCAGACCCATGTATAGTTAAGCTGCGTCATCTCACCCGGCAGCAGGTCAGGCATTGTGCCCCTGGCCACAATCACACCATCAATTTCCCAGACATAGCCAAATGCCCCTGTTGGCTGCTGACCTCGATTGGCAATAAACCCTATAAAGGTCACTGGATCGCCAGAGGCATGTTGATTCTTGGCTGCGGTGTAATCATATCTGGGATGCTGCTGAATATAGGCCACATTTAGATCAGGCTGGTCCAGATCAATTTTTTCCAATGCGCTTACACTGTCAAACGGGGCAATCGCTTCTGCCAGGCCACACAACTCACTTCCCGAAAGATTGGGGTAGTGGCCGCTAGGTGGACACGATTCTATTGGGTCCTGCTGTGCTGAAACAGCAGTAAGGGGAATCGTGACCACGATAAGAAATAGAAAGGTCGCAAATAACCAAAAAACACGCTTGGTACACATTTTTGCCTCCCACTTGCAGTTGTCAGCGTCGGGGCGACAAGGGCACAACAAGGTTTAGAAGGTTGACATCTTCATGCGACGTAGACAAGCCACAATGCCAAATCAATCTCTATTGTCAATTTTTTGTTGGTGATAGCTCTTCCCGATGAAAGGTCAGTTTTACAGGGCATTTTTGGCGCAAAGCTGTTGCCCATTATAGCATAGTTCCCCTCCAAAAAATTGGCGACATTGGCAATTTTAGCCTCGTCAACGATAAGCAGGCTATCTTCAAAAACGTAATTTACCTGGGGACAGCATTTGGAGTTCACGGCTGAGGTTTTGGGTAACAACCGTATCCCCCCTCTCCCGCATCTGCTCAGTAAAATAAAACGGCGACCGCGCCAGGAATCTTTGTAAGACGGCCGTTCGCCCCACCACATACGCCTCCTCCGGCACAAAGCTGTACTCCTGGCGGATGGCCTGGGCATACGCGTCGTACTGCGCGGGCGGTGCGCTCAGGATCGCCAGATCGGCGTCGAGCACCACCCACCCATCGGGATCGTCATTGGCTTCATGCGTTTTTGTTGCCAGGATGAGGGTTGTAACTTTGGCCAGCAGCGCATCCGGCACGCCCAGCGGGCGCAAAACCCGCTCCGCATAAGCGGCGCTTTGCGCCTCGTTGTCGCTGCGGCGCGGGTCGTACACCACATCGTGGAACCAGAGGGCGAGTTGAACGGCCGTAAAATCCACCGCCACCTCGCGCAGCTGATCCGCCACCGCCAACGAGTGCCCGATGTGGGTGAGATTGTGGTAGAAACGGCCGTCCGCCCCATACGCCGCCTTCAGTTCCCGCCAGATTTCAGCGGCACGCACCTCAGGAATCCCCAAACCTCGAACCAACTGTAACCAACGTGATTTCATAAAATGTTTACCACCTGCTGAACCCCTTCATTTCCCTCGACATGATAGCCCAATTCACCACAACGCCCAAGAACTTTCGCTCCTGGGTCAAGCCGATTTATGAGCGAAAGCTTAACAAAACCCGAACACGACAAGTACAAGTCAACGTGCTGGCCGTAATTCTGTGCAAAGGGTGAACAAATTCGCCCAAGCTGTACAGAGACGCCTGACAGGCACTTCCGGCCATTGTGCGCACAGTCGCCGGGCAAACTTTAACCAAAAACCTGGACACACCGCTACCACTTTAACTTTTTGTGTCCGCAAATGGAGTAGAAGAAAACCATGAAAAACCTGAAAATGCTTGTTTTATTGCTCGTTTTTACCCTCTTCCTGGCCGCCTGTGGCGGCAGTGAAGCGGAAACCACAGAACCAACCGCCGAACCGACGGCCGTCCCAACCGAAGAAGAAATGGCTGAGGAACCCACCGCAGAGCCAACTGAGGAACCGGCGGCTGAAGCACCCGGCACCATCGTTGACATTGCGGTCGCCGACGGCCGTTTCACCACCCTGGTAGCCGCCGTTCAAGCGGCTGGCCTGGCTGAAACCCTCTCCGGCCCCGGCCCGTTCACCGTCTTTGCCCCCACCGATGACGCCTTTGCTGCTCTGCCCGAAGGTACCGTTGAGAGCCTGCTGGCTGATCCCGAAGGGGCCTTGACCGACGTCCTGCTCTACCACGTTGTTGATGGCGCGGTCATGGCGGAAACGGTTGTGACCCTCGAATCGGCCACCACTCTGGGTGGCGAAGATGTCACCATCACTGTGACCGATGGCAACGTTTTCCTGAACGAGACAACCCAGGTCATCATCACCGACATTGAAGCGTCCAACGGCGTGATTCACGTCATCGACACCGTTCTGCTGCCGCCGAGCATGTCGGCCGAAGCCGAGATGGCTCCTTCGATTGCTGAAATTGCCGTGGCCGACGGCCGTTTCACCACCCTGGTGGCTGCTTTGGATGCCGCTGGCCTGGTGGAAACCCTCTCCGGCGAAGGTTCCTTCACCGTCTTTGCCCCGACCGATGACGCGTTTGCCGCCCTGCCCGAAGGCACCGTCGCAAGCTTGTTGGAAGATCCGACGGGCGCGTTGACCGACATCCTGCTGTACCACGTCGTTGACGGCGCGGTCATGGCTGAAACCGTTGTTACCCTGGAATCGGCCACCACGCTGCAAGGCGAAGATGTCACCATCACCGTGACCGATGGCAACGTTTTCCTGAACGACACGATTCAGGTCATCATCACCGACATCGAAGCGTCCAACGGTATCATCCACGTGATTGATGGCGTGCTGCTGCCGCCCAGCATGACGGCCGAAGAACTGCCCTCAATTGCGGAAATTGCGGTGGCCGACGGCCGTTTCACCACCCTGGTCGCCGCCCTGGAAGCTGCGGGTCTGGTTGAAACCCTGTCCGGCGAAGGCGCTTTCACCGTCTTTGCCCCCACCGATGACGCCTTTGCCGCTCTGCCCGAAGGCACCATCGCCACCCTGCTGGAAGACCCGGCTGGCGCGCTGACCGACATCCTGCTCTACCACGTTGTCGACGGCGTGGTGCCGGCCGAAATGGTGGTGACTTTGGAATCTGCCACCACGCTCAACGGCGCTGACGTCACCATCACCGTAAACGACGCTGGCGAAGTATTCCTGAACGACACCGTGCAGATCATCATCACCGACATCCAGGCGTCCAACGGCATCATCCACGTCATCGACGGCGTGCTGCTGCCGTAGTGAGTGTGGCATTTCCCCGGAAAATGCGTATGTGAGCCTTGTGCTCCCGAGGATTTTCCGGGGAAATCAAAAATCCAAACAGACAGCTCGAACTTCGTCTACGCTCGTAGCGGCCAGTGGCTCACCGCTGCTGCCCTTGCGAGTTCAACTTTCCTCCTTCTGATGTGAATGCGCTCTGGTAACCCCCAGGGCGCATTCCATTTTAAGGCGCAGATAAGTTTGTCCAGCTTTCCCGGGGAGTCTTGTCAACAATTCGCCAAATATCTTGACAAAATCTGTGCAAATGCTATAATTTTGGCAGTTGTTCAAGGATCTGAGGTGCGACGCACTTTTGTCAGCGAGCATGGCTGCACTTTACACCAGAGCAAGTGCGTCGCACCTATACAACCACTCAATTTACCTGGAAATGAACATGTCAAAAGTAGCAATGATTTGGGGCGTCAGTGGCGGCATTGGCCGGGCCGTGGCGCAAGAACTACAAACAAACGGCTGGACCGTCATTGGCATTGGCCGCCATCCGGAGGATGTGGCCCCTTTTGTCAGCCACACCTTTACGGCCGATGTCGCCAAAGAGTATGATGTGCGAACGGCCGTTCACGCCGCCAGCTTTGAAGTGGACCAGGTTGACTTGTGGGTGTTTGCAGCGGGCGACATTGAGACAACGGCCGTTGCCGACCTTGACCTCACCAGCTGGCAGCGCATCCTGGACGCCAATCTCACCGGCCCTTTTCTGACCACCAAACACAGCCTGCCCCTGCTGGCAGATGAGGCCCACCTGGTCTACCTGGGCGCAGTGAGCGAGCGGCTGAAGCTGCCCAAGTTCTCCGCCTACGTCGCTGCCAAGGCGGGGCTGGAAGCGTTTGTCGCCTCTCTGCAAAAAGAGCTGCGCGGCAAAAAGATCACCCTGGTGCGGCCCGGTGCCGTCGCCACACCGTTCTGGGACAAACTGCCAATTCGCCCACCCAAAGACGCCGCCCCGCCCGAAAAAGTGGCCAAACGCATCCTAGCAGCTTATGATGAAGGGCACAGTGGGCAGCTGAATTTGGTGTAATTGAGTAATTATCGCAATTACCCAATTACAAATGAGGAAACAATGCCTGTATTCGACTATAAATTCACGGTAAACGCGCCGCTTACGGCCGTTTCCAACTTTCACCACGACACGCGCATCTTAAAGAAGCTGTCACCGCCGCCCATCTTTGTGCAGATTCACCGTTTTGAACCGCTGGGCGAAGGCTCGGAGGCCGAATTTACCCTCTGGTTTGGCCCGCTGCCACTGCGCTGGCTGGCCATCCACTCCAACGTCTCCCGCCACGGCTTCACCGACACGCAAGCCAGCGGCCCGCTTGAGCA
>CAUJGI010000092.1 GCA_963169155.1 Chloroflexota bacterium | reverse complement strand
CACGGAAAACGGCCGTTGCCGCCTCTGCGGTGCTGCCTGCCTGATCAAACACCACGTCCGGGGCGATGTTGTAGCCGTTGTGGTGCGCGCCGACGCAGTCGGCAAAGTTTAGCATCCCGGCGGCCAGCGCCCGATCCAGGTACTCAAAATCGTCGGCCCAGCGTACCCAGTCGCCCGTGCCCGTGGGCGACAACGCCCCGCTGATAACGATGATGTCCGGGTCAGCAGCTTTGATGGCGTTGTAGGCCACTTCCAAAAAGCGCACGTAATCTTCCGGGCTGATGCCGTTGGCCGTTTGCCACTCGCGGTCCAGATTTTGCTCGTTCCACACTTCGATGGCGTCGATCTGGCCCGGATGTCGGGAGATCAGTTCGGTGAGGAAGTTGGCATATTGGTTGTAATCATCGGGCGGACCAATGTGGTTGGCGGCGGCGCGCGTCCAGTCTGGGGAACCCACCACGCTGACCATCAGGTTGAGGTTGTGATTGGCCGCTTCGTCAATGACGCCATCATAGAAAAACCATTGGTCGGCGTCGGGTGAGGGGTGCACCAGCCACCACTGAATTTGCATCTTCACCCAATCCAGGCCAAGCTGCCCTTCTACCGTGTCCATCGTGAAAATGGGATCACCCACCGTAGCGTTGCCGTGGATTTGAACGCCGTAGCCAAACTTATCGGCGGGCCACGGCCGTATTTTTACCTCTACTACTTCCGGCTCAGCCACCGGCGCTTCGGGTTCAGCGCCTTCCGCCCCACCTTCTTCCACAACTACCACCGGGGGTGGCGGGGGGACGGTGGCCGTGGGCGCTTCTACCACAGGGGCATCGGTGTTTTCCGTGATAGGGTTGGGTTCAACCGTCTCCGGCTCAGCCCCACCACAGGCCACGACGAGAAGAAGAACGGCCGTTATAAAAAGTAACCACTTTATCTGTTTCATATTGGTACCTCGCATAAAAAGAAAAGGCGCATTTTGCTTTTTGCTGCAAAATGCGCCTCCTATTCTACTCTACCTGAAATCTTTCAAACAGCGCTTTGCACAGCTTTGTCGAGTGATGTTCACCCTTCAGGTAGAAGAGTGGGGTTTTAACAATTAACGACCCATCACCTGAGCCAGCGTCTGGCAGGCCGGGCAGCTGCCGTTTTTACGCATGATGGCGTAGCCTGCCTGCGGATCTTCACCCCAGGTGGTGAAATCAACATTAAACACAATCACCATACGCACTTTGCCGGAGTTCGCGGCGATGCTCACCGCCTCGGCCAGCCACTGCGCGTGTTGAGATACCGTGGTATTAGACGCCCAGCCAAAGCGCGACGGTACACCGCCGTAATCCTCACCAGACAGGTAGCCCAGCTCCGTAAAGCAAACCGGCTTGCCTACCGCGGCGTACACGTTAAGCGTGGGCACCAGGTACCAGCTGTAGTGATCGCCACCCGCTGGATGGCCCGTGCTTTGCGAGGGCGCAGTGGCCCCCGCGTTGTAGTGCGCGCCAACACAGTCCATGTAGTTTGCGCCACCGGCTGCGGCCAGACCTTGCATGTAACGGCTGTCTGACCAGGCGTTGGTGCCGTTATCAAAACCGGTGGGCGCGGGCGCGCCGCTGATTACCATCACGCTGGGATTGGCGGCCTTAATGGCGTTGTACGCCGGAGCGAGCATGCTGTTGACATAAGATGCGGGATCGATCTGCCCGGCGGGCCACTCAAAGTCGATGTTCATCTCGTTCCAGATTTCGATAGCATCTGGTCCCAGAGCCGCCACGCCACCCAGGAACTGCACATAGCTGGCGAAGTCAATGCTGCTGGGGTAGGTGTTGGCCCCCGGAATGCTGAGCAGCACTTTGAAACCGTTGGCGTGGGCCTGTTGAATGCGCCCGGCGACGGCATCCGGTGAGTCGCCCGGACCCCATTTGTGCTGGAATTTCACCCAGTTCATCCCGGCTGAAGCCATGAGTGTGGGGTTGGCAAAGGTGTGGGTTTGCCCACCCAGTTCAAAAGAACCAGAGGCTACCGGCGGGGCCGAAACGGGCGGCGGCGCTCCGCCGCCACCACCGGCTACGGTGGCCGGATCAACTTCGACAACTTCCAGGCTGCTCACGCTCAGGTTCGGGTTCAGGTCCAGCAGGGTTGCCAGGATCCAGCCGGGCTGCCCATCTGTCGGCATTTCAATCTGGAGCCAGGTGGATTCGGCGTTGCGCCCGGTGACCTGCACGCGGATACCCTGGTTGAGGCCCCCGGTGATGATGCCGTAGCCCAGGCCTGGCCCTACGCGCACGTTGGCGTTGGTGTTCACCACGGCATCGGCATCACCCGGATCGAGGGTGGTGGTGTTGGTGGGTGTTTCGACGGCCGTTCCCGTATCTGGTCTGGCTTCGGCCGCCGCTTCCGCGACGGTGATGGTGACCGAGTCCAGGGCCGCCACCGCTTCACCAAGGGCAAATTCGGCATTGATGGTGTAGCTGCCCGGGGCTTCTTCCCCGGCCCAGGTGAAGGTGAGGTTACTGCCACTTTCGCTGGCCAATACGCTGCCGGTGCTGTCTACCACGGTCCAAACGATGGCCGCACCGCTGGTTTCAGGCGGGGCACTAGCCCCGGTGAAGGCCGCCAGGGCGGCGGCATAGCCAGCCCCATCGGTGACACTGCCCAGGCCGCGCACGGCCGCGCCGCGCAGGCGGTAACGTTCTACCAGGCCCAATCGGCCGCTGAGCGAGGCCGGATTGCCCAACCAGACATCGTGTGTCTGGTCGCTCAGCTGGTAGCTGTAACGATAGGTCAGGCTGCTGCCATCCCACTCCAGCGGTGACGCTTCACCGGAGAGGGCCAGTTCAACGGCCGTTCCCGGTTCCACTTCTTCGCCGCCGGAGACAAATTCAAGTTCGCCAAAGTTGGCCATTGCCTCGTCGTTAGACAGGGCCAGGAAGGCATCACCCACACGATCCACGGCGCCCGCTTCCAGCAGCATGGTGAGCTTGGTGCGATCCACCAGGCGGGTGGCCCAGTTGAGCATCTGCATGGCGTCGCCATTGTCGCTGTAGGCGGTGGGGTCGAGCGGCATTTGCACGTAGAGAATGTCGGCGGCCTGGCCAATGGCGGCCCAATCCTGCCCGGCGCTGTTCCAGCGGCCGCCCGACTGCTGCGGGGTGCCCAGGGTCACGGCCAGGAGCAAGTTTTGCGCGTGCAGCGCATCGGCCAGACTGTTCACAAAGGAGGTAAAGGCGGCGGTTTGGGCTTCGCTGACCCCCTGGTAATCCAGGTTGATGCCGGAGAAGCTGCCGGAAACGGCCGTGTTTACCAACGCATTGATCTGGTTCATTTGGGCGGTGGAATCACTCAGGAAAGCTGACAACGCCGCCTGGTCCACCACAGCCCCCACGTTGGTGACGCGTACCATGCTGGCAAACTCGCCTGCGGGCAGTTCCGTCACCTCCCCATGCACTTCGCCCGATTCCGCCAGGGTCAGGGTGCCTGCCGAAAGTTCGGTCAGGCTGTCCAGGGAGGCTTCAGGCAAGGTTTGCTGAGGGAGTAGTTCAGCGGCAACAACGGCCGTGTCCGGCGTGCCTGTCTCTAGCAGGGCAAACCCCTGGTATAGATCATGTTCGGGGGAGACGATCTGGCGTGTTTCCACGTCGATCTGGCTGGGGACAAAACGCCAGCTGGTGCCATCCCACCCGTAGAGATCGGTCATTTCAACGATTGTTCCGGCGGGAACGTTGATGGCCACCTTGCCTTGCAGCGCCGCCCCGTCATGCTCTACTTTGTAGACGCTGCCGCGCACGGTGGCATTAGCGGGCAAAACACCCAGGCTGCTGGCCGCATCGGCCTCGCCCAGGCTGGTGACGTTTACCACCGCGCTGCTGTCGCTCACCAAAACGTCAATCTCACCCGGAATAGAGGGGTTACTGGCAACCGTCGTTTCTGTTTCGGTGGGGGATGCTGTGGGGGTGTTGGCGGCAGTGTTGTCGCCGCTGCCGCCGCTCAGCCGTTCTCCCAGGGAGATGGGGGGTAAAAACAGGGCGGCGATGATGAGAAGGACCACTACTGCAATGCCGCCAATTAATATTCCCGATGAGCGTTTGGATTGTTCTTCCATTTCTGAGGTGGTGTCTTCAGACGGCCGTTCCTCTTCCATAATTAAATTACCTCCGTTGGTTCATGACTGCTGCGGGTTGTGTGATGGGGGATACGGCCGTTTTCAGGCAGGTAGTGTGATATGCCGTGGCGCAATGGCCAGCGCGGCAGTTTCTACCCTTTTCGTTCCTCTTCCCTGCGTCAATGAACACCGATGCAGCATTCATGCAAAAAGCGGCTTATGAACGTTTTCACCAAAAATTGAGCGAACGCTGCGTCGTAATCGTTCATTATGAGCCGCTTATTCTCTGAACATTTAATTTCACCAGAGCGGCGGACATTCTAGCACAAGGTAGAAAAAGCAGGCAAGCCAGGGGAGGCGATGGTTCATTTTCGCAGGGGAATCGTTGAGGAAACGTTAAGATTGCAGAGACGTTGCACCGCAACACCTCAGGCAGCGTCGCTACGTTCTTGACAGGGAAACGGCCGTTGTTATACTCCTCGCATGCCGCAGTGCGTAATCATTTGTTAGTCATACTCAGACCTGTCAGGTCTTCAAAAAAGGAGTCAACTATGACAACCCCAGCCGATATTTTTGCCAAAACCCCACAAAACCTGATTGTCGAAAAAGCAGGTGCCATGAGTGCGTCCGTTGCTTTTGATCTTTCCGGCGAGAATGGCGGTCAATGGACCGTGCAAATTGCCAATGGGGCTTGCACCGTAGAAGAAGGCATTGCCGATGGCGCAGACGCTACCATCAGCATGGCTGGCAGCGACTACGTGGACATGATGACGGGTAAACTCAACCCGATGATGGCCTTTATGGGGGGAAAAGTGAAAGTGAGCGGTGATCTGAACACGGTCATGAAGTTCCAGACGCTGTTTAAGATGGGCTAAAAATTGTAATTGGGTAATTGAGTAATTGGGTTACTATGACTCAATTACTCAATTGCTTAACTACCTGCTTTTTGGGCAATCTCCGCGTATTCCTGCCGTTCGGCCGTTTCCAGATTTACCCCCACCAACGATAAAATCTCCGCCATCAGCCCGGCCTTGCGTTCCGCATCGGAGCGGGACCAGGTGCGTGACTTGATCTCCAGGAAGGTGCCCGGCACCTCTGGCTCTACAACCTTGTCGAAATTGATGGCAAAGTCCGTTTCTTTGTAGATGATGTGCCAGCGCAGCCGATCCTTGATGACCTCAATTTCTGATTCCGGGGCAAAATATTCGCGATAAAAGCGTAAGCTGCGGTCGGCATCCGCTAAAAAGCGGGAACGCGACAGCATGACGGCGTTGGGAAACTCCTGCCGTTCGCCCTCGCCGATGAGCGTGAGCCGGGTACGCGTCTGGTACACATGCCCTTCTTCATCGACAAACTCATCCTCGCGATAACGCAGCCGGGCTGAGTCTGGGTCTTCGTTGGCGAAGATAAAGTAATGGTCATACTGCTTGTAATGCGCGCCGCGCACGATGGTGCAGTGCTCGCTGTTAATAAAACTGAGCACAGCTTCTTTTTGGGCCATCGGTGCTTTCACCTGCACCTCAAAGCTTTCCTGCCGCTGTACGCCGGAGAGCAAAACCAGTTTGTTGTACGGGCTGGACTCCCGCCGCAGCACAAAGGCATCAATTTCGGCGGCAACCTGGGCCGCTTCCACCTGGGCCTGGGCTTCGTCGACGGTGCGCAGCTGCTGATTTTGCATGAGCCAACGGCCGTTGCACATCACATGCTGCACATCGCCACTTTTGGCTGCGTAAATCAGGCGCGAGTAGACGCCGTCCGGGTTGTTGTGGAACTGGGGCCAGTTGTGCACGCCACCCATCGCTACGACGGCCAGATCGGCCCGCTTGCCCACTTCCAGGCTGCCCGTCACGTCGCCCATATGCAGGGCGCGCGCGCCGCGCCGGGTCACCAGCTCCAGCGCCTGCCGGGCGGGCAGCACCGTGGGATCGTTGGACTGGGCTTTGGCCAGCAGTGCTGCCAGCCGCACCTCTTCGATCATGTCCAGATCGTTGTTGCTGGCCGGGCCATCGGTCCCCACCCCCACGTTCAGCCCCACTTCGAGCATCTCTTTTACATTGGCGATGCCGCTGGCCAGCTTGAGGTTGCTGCTGGGGCAATGGGCCACCCCCGCGCCCGCCTGCTTCAGGGCAAACATTTCGCTTTTTTCCAGATGGACGCAGTGGGCGGCCAGCAGCTTGGTTTTGAGGAGACCGTGGCTGGCAATGTGGGGGACTACCGGCGTATGGTGCTGCTCGCGGCAGTTGTCTACCTCCAGCTTTGTTTCGGCGACGTGGGTGTGGATGGGCACATCGAAGGCGCGGGCCAGATCGGCACAGGCGCGGTCCATTTCTGGCGTGCCGGTGTACCAGGCGTGGGGGGCCACGGCGGGCTGGATCAGCGGGTGACCGTTCCAGCGCTCGATGAAGCGGCGGGTGAGCACCAGGGCATCTTCGTAGGTGGCAGCGTCTGGGGCGGGGAAGACGAGGACAGTTTGGCCTAACAAAGCACGCATGCCGATGACGGCCGTTTCCTCCGCAATCGCCTCTTCAAAATAGTACATGTCAGCAAAGGTGGTCACGCCGGAGCGAATCATCTCGGCGCAGGCGATGCGTGTGCCCAGCTTCACAAATTCCGGCGTGACAAATTCGCGCTCAACGGGCATCAGGTAACCCAGCCAGACGTCCAGCCGCAGGTCATCGTTGAGGCCGCGAAACAGCGTCATGGGGATGTGGGTGTGGGCGTTCACCAGGCCAGGCATGATCACCTGGCCGGTACAATCTACAACTTCTTCAGCCTGGAATTCAGTCGTAAGGCGTTCGGCAGAGCCAACGGCCACAATCGAATCGCCCAGAATGGCAACCGCGCCGTTTGGAATAATGTCGTACTGCTCATTCATGGTGACAACGGTGCCGCCAGTGAGCAAAATATCAGCCTTTTGAGGCATGTTCCCTCCGTTTTGGGTGGTCGGTAGTCGGTGGTCGGTGATCAGTAAACGGTAAGCGGTAAGCGGTGGTCACCGATAACGGATTACCGATCACCGATTACGGTCTCACCGGATTATACCCAATTCCTGCTATAATCGGGAACCGGTAGCTGACGGTAACGAGTTGTTAACACAGCGGTAACTCACTGACTCAATTACCCAATTATGAAGGATTTCCCACCATGCGCATGATTGATTTGATCGAAAAGAAACGTGACGGCAAAACGCTCTCTACGGCCGAAATTGAGTGGTTCATCCGCGCCTACACGGCCGACGAGGTGGTTGATTACCAGGTGGCTGCCCTGCTCATGGCCATTTACATTCGCGGCATGGACCGGCGCGAGACGGTGGACCTGACCCTGGCGATGGCCCACTCCGGCGACGAGCTGGATTTGCACGATGTGGCTCCCTTTGTCATTGACAAACATTCCTCCGGCGGCGTGGGCGACAAGACAACGCTGGCGGTGCAGCCTCTGGTGGCTGCCTGCGGCGTGCCCGTGGGCAAGATGAGCGGCCGCGGTCTGGGTTCCAGCGGCGGCACACTGGACAAAATGGAAGCCGTGCGCGGCTGGTCGTTCGAGATGCCGATTGAGCAGTTCAAAAAGCAGCTGGGTGAGATTGGGTTGGTGCTGGCAGGGCAAACGGCCGTACTCGCCCCCGCCGATAAGAAGTTGTACGCCCTGCGTGACGTCACCGGCACGGTTGCCAGCACGCCGCTGATTGCTGGCTCCATCATGTCTAAAAAGCTGGCGGCCGGGGCCGACGCGATGGTGCTAGACGTGAAAACTGGCTCTGGCGCGTTTATGCCTACGGTAGAAGCGGCCCGCGAGCTGGCCCAGGTGATGGTCGATATCGGCACGGACGCCGGACGACAGGTGGTGGCGCTCATTTCCGATATGAACCAGCCGCTGGGGCACGCCATCGGCAATGCGCTGGAAGTGAAGGAGGCGATTGAAGCGCTGCAAGGCGGCGGCCCGGACGACTTTTGGGCCCATTGCCTGGAGGTAGCGGGGCACATGCTGCTGCTGGCGGGTAAGGCGGACAGT
>CAUJGI010000091.1 GCA_963169155.1 Chloroflexota bacterium | reverse complement strand
ACGGAAACGATGGCCAATGTGCCGCTAATTTTGCTGAACGGCGTGGACTGGTATCGCTCCTTGGGTACAGAGCAAAGCCCTGGCCACAAAATTATGTGTTTGAGTGGTCATATCAAAAACCCCGGAACGTATGAAGTGAATATGGGGATGTCTTACCGTGAGCTTATTTATGGTGAGCAATATGGTGGGGGCATTTTGAATGATAAAAAGTTTAAGGCCCTGCTGCCCATTGGCGGTTCTGGTCCGGTTGTGGTGGCAGATGCTTTGGATGCCCCGATCACTTACGAAGGGTTAAAACCTTTTGGCTCTGATATGGGGTCTGGTTCCGTTGTGGTGATGGATGAAACGGTTGATATGGTTTGGGTGGCGATGAAGCTGTCTCACTTCTTTAAGCATGAATCATGCGGAAAGTGTACACCTTGTCGTGAGGGTACGTTCTGGATGGACAAGCTGCTGCACCGAATCTATCATGGCCAGGGTACGGAGAAAGATTTAGAGGTTTTGCAGAGTGTTGCGGGGCAGATTAGCGGTAAGACGCTTTGTGCTTTGGGTGATTTTGCTACCAGCCCAATTAAGGGGACCTATCGGCATTTTGCGAACGAATATAAAGCGAAAGTAAGTGGGAAGAAGGTGGAGCAGGTGAAAACGGCCGTTCCTACCCCCACCGACTAATTTTTGCACAAATCCCTCTGGAAGAGGAAACGTATGAGTGACCAGGTTAACTTGAAAATTGACGACGTCGCGCTGAGTGTGCCCAAAGGCACGCTGGTAGTTGACGCCGCCAAAATGATTGACAACGCCATTCCGGTATTTTGCTACCACCCCAAAATGGCCCCCGTGGGCATGTGCCGCATGTGCCTGGTAGAAATTGGCCTGCCCGTTTTAGATCGGGCCACGGGCCAGCCGATGCTGAACGAAGACGGCACACCCCAGGTCAGCTTCCGCGGGCTGCAAACCGCCTGCACCGTCCAGGTCAGCGAAGGCATGGTGGTACGCACCACCACCGAACCGGTGCTCAAGGCCCGGGAAGACGTGATTGAATTTTTGCTCACCAGCCATCCGCTGGACTGCCCCATTTGCGATAAAGGTGGCGAATGCCCACTGCAAAACCTGACAATGGCCCACGGCAAGGGTGACAGCCGCATGGATTACAGCCTCAAGTTGAAGCTGGACAAACACGTGCCGCTGGGTGAGTTAATTTACCTGGACCGCGAGCGCTGCATTCAGTGCGGCCGCTGCGTGCGCTTTCAAGAAGAAATTGTCGACGACCCTGTCATTCGCTTCCACAACCGGGGGCGCAGCCTGGAAATCGTGACGATGTCTGAGCCGGGCTTTGACTCATACTGGAGCGGCAACACAACCGACATTTGCCCGGTGGGGGCGCTGACCACCAGTGACTTCCGCTTTGGCGCACGGCCGTGGGAGCTGACCCCCGTAGCGACGCTGTCGCCCCACTGCCCCTCTGGTTCGAACATGACCTTCAGCACGCGGCGTGAGGCGAAGTCTGGCGGCCGTTCGGTGATCAAGCGCATCATGCCCCGGCAAAACGAGCCGGTGAATGAGATTTGGATTTCCGACCGGGACCGTTTTGTGCACCACTTTGCCGATGCGCCTGACCGCCTGAAAAAACCGCTGCTGCGCAAAAACGGCCAGCTGGTGGAGGTGGAATGGAACGAAGCGTTGGATGCCGTGGCCGGAAAATTACAGCAGGGCAAAACGGCCGTTGCTGGCATCAGCGGTGACCGGGTGAGCAATGAGGACCTGTTCCTCTTCCAAAAGCTCTTCCGCAAAGGACTGAACAGCCCCAACATCGACCTGGCCAACCGGCGGCTGGCGGGCGGTGATGTGGTGGCCAAAGTCGGCATCAGCCAGGGCAGCAATTTGCTTAATCTGGGCAAAGGCGACGCTATTGTGGTGGTGGCCAGCGACCTGCACGAAGAAGTGCCCGTCTGGTGGCTGCGCGTGAAGCAAGCGGCCCAACGCGGCGCTTCGCTGGTGATCCTGAACGTCCGCTCCACCCGGCTGGATGACTGCTCGCGCCACGTGATTCATTACCGTCCCGGCAAGGCCGTGGCCACCGTGCGTCAGCTGGTGAACGACGCCAAAGTCGCGACGGCCGATGCGGACAACAGCCCGCTCAAAGCGGCTGCCGATGTCATTATGCAGGCCAGCAACGTCGTCGCTTTTTATGGCGCTGAAGGGCTGACGTACGCCGAAACCGACGCCGTGGCCAGACTGCTGGCCAATCTGCTGCTGATTAAAAATGAAGAAGCCCACGCCGGACGGCCGAATAACGGCCTGATCCCGGTGTGGCCGCACAACAACACCCAGGGTGCCTGGGACATGGGCATCCATCCGGCGCTGGAGCCAGGCTACAAGGCCGCGGCTACCCCTGGCATGACGGCGGCGCAAATGTACGCTGCCGCCCAGAGCGGCGAACTGAAAGCGATGTTTGTTCTGGCAGCCGATCCCATCGGCGATGGCCTGATGGCGGGCCGGGGCAAGCTGGACTTTTTGGTGGTGCAGGAGCTGTTTTTGACAGAAACGGCCGCACAGGCCGATGTCGTTTTGCCCGCGCAAAGCTGGGCCGAGCGCGAAGGCACTTTCACCAGCGGCGAACGGCGCGTGCAGCGCTACTACCCCGCCATCCAACCTGTAGGCGATGCCCGCCCCGACTGGCAAATTCTGGCCCAGATTGGCGAGCGCGTCGGGCTGGAGAAACCGGCTTTTGCCCCCAGCCTGGTCTTCCGCGATTTGGCCAAAGCGGTGCCGCAGTACAAAACGATGGATTACCGCGCCCTGGCCCGGGTAGAAAAGCAGTGGCCCGACGTGGGCGGCGATGATCTGTACTACGGCGGCAACGCCTATGAAAACCGGGTGGGGTTGGGCATGCAGTGGGCAGTAACGGCCGAATCCGCCGCCGTAGACCTTTTTGAAGTAAACGATGTGGCCGAAAATGCGCCTAACGGCGTGGCCCTGGTCCGTACCGCCGCGCTGTTTACGCCCGGCACGCTCATCAACCATACGGACCTGCTTAAACAACGAATGGCCAAACCAACGCTTTATGTCAACCAGAACGACGCGGCCACGTTGCCGGTGATAGACCAGGAAACCGTGTCGGTTGAAGTGAATGGAAAAGCGGTAACGGCGCGGGTAAGCGTGAACGGCCGTACGCCAGAAGGTGTGGCCCTGCTGCGCGGTGTGCCGTATCAGGCCGGTCTGACCGAACTAAAAGTAATTGAGTAGGTAGGTAATCAAGTAATTAAGTAATTAGGTAATTAACGTTCCCAATTACTCAATTACCAAATTGCCTGCGTAAGAGGAACAGTATGACACCAGGACAAATAGCGCTGCGGGCCTTGATTGTAGGGTTCATCGTTTCATTTGCCATCATCACCGGGTTTGCCTACACCACCCTGCTGGAACGCAAGGTGCTCGCTCGTTTGCAGCACCGGATAGGCCCCAACCGGGCTGGCTACATTCCCCTGCCCCGTCGCGGCGGCGGCCCCGAGCGTAAACTGCTGGCTGGTTTCTTACAGCCAGCTGCCGACGCCGTCAAGCTGTTCTTCAAAGAAGATATGACCCCTGGTAAGGTGGATCGCATCACCTACACCCTGGCCCCAATGATCACCGTGATTCCCGCGATCGTTTTGCTGGCGGTGATACCGTGGGCGGGCGAAATCAACATTTTTGGCGCTGAATTTACGCCGTACTTTGCCATTGCCCCTGGCTTAAACGTGGCTGTTCTCTTTTTGCTGGCCATCACTTCCATTAGTGTGTATGGGGTGGTTTTAGCTGGGTGGGCTTCTAACAGCAAGTACGCCATTCTTGGCGGCATCCGCGCCTCGGCACAGATGATCAGCTATGAGCTGGCGTTGGGGCTAACGGTGCTCATTCCCATCATGCTGGCCGATTCGATGAACCTGGGCGACATTGTGGCGGCGCAGGCCAGTGGCTGGTTTGTTTTCCGCCAGCCGATTGCCGCCATTGTCTTTTTCATCGGCATGATGGCCGAGCTGCAGCGCGCCCCGTTTGACCTTCTGGAGGCGGAGCAGGAGCTGTCGGCCGGGTTTAACGTCGAGTACAGTGGAATGCGCTTTGGCATGTTTTTCATGGCTGAGTACATGAAGATGATTATCTTTAGCGCGATTATTGCCGTTCTGTTTTTTGGCGGTTATCGCGGCCCGTTTGTGGACCAGTGGCCTGGTTTGGGCTTTTTGTACATGATTTTGAAAATCGTCTTCTTCCTCTTCATGATGATCTGGATTCGTGCCTCTTTTCCGCGTTTCCGTTACGATCAATTGATGGGGCTGGGCTGGAAGCGGCTGCTGCCAATTTCGGTGTTTAACTTTATTTTTACGGCCGTTATGATCGTCCTCTACGAAGAAGGTATTTTTGACTCGCTGCTAAAGCTGATTGGTTTAGGCTAAATTTCGGAGAATTCTATGATTGGTGAAATCATCAAAGGCATGGCGACCACGCTGAAGCATCTGTTTAAAGACCCGGTAACGGTGAATTATCCAGAGGTGAAGCGTCCCGTACGCAACCGGTTTAAGGGGCGGCACGAGCTAAAGCGGTATGACAACGGTTTAGAACGCTGCATTGGCTGTTCACTGTGCGCCGCCGCCTGTCCCGCCGATGCAATTTTTGTGGAAGCCTCGGAAAACACCGACGAGCAGCGTTTTTCGCCTGGTGAGCGGTATGCCAGCACGTATGAAATCAACATGATGCGCTGCATCTTTTGCGGCTACTGTGAGGATGCCTGCCCCACGCAGGCAATTGTGCTGGAAAACAAGTACGAGCTGAGCTTTTACGATCGGGCCAGTGCTATCTACACGAAGGATATGCTGATTGTGGATGTGCCGGTAAACGGCCGTCCCACCCCGCAAACCGTAGAACCTGGCCAATACACCAAGTCCATCCCGGAGATGGAAGATCCCAAATAAAAGGGATTGTCAAAGGAAAGGCGACTGGAATGGGAAGTGGACCTGTAATTATTTTATTTATTTTGATGGCCCTGGTTTCAATTACGGCGGCCGTCATGATGCTGCGCAGCCACAATGCAGTGCACAGCGCGCTCTGGCTCGTGCTGAACTTCACGGCCATTGCCGTGTTGTATGTGCTGCTCAACGCGCCGTTTATCGCCATGGTGCAAATCACGGTTTATGCCGGGGCGATCATGGTGCTGTTTTTGTTTGTGATCATGCTCCTGGGCGCGGAACAGCTGCAGGCGATGACGGGGGTTGAGGGCAATGAGCGGTATCATCGAGCCGTGGCGATTGTGCTGGTGGTGCTGCTGGTTGGGGGTTTTGGCTATTTGGTGACGCTGGGTGGTATTGGGAGCGGGGGAGAAACGGCCGTTATCGATGCCAGTCCCGTTGCTTTGGGGCTGCGCTTGTTCGAAGGTTACGTGCTCCCCTTTGAAGTCACCGGCGTGCTGCTGCTCGCCGCCATCATCGGTGTGGCCGTCTTCACCCGCCGCAAGAAGAAAGAGGCCTAAGCTCATGGAAATCACGATCGACTGGTACATCGCTTTAAGTGCTATCTTATTTTCGCTCGGCGCCCTGGGCGTCTTGCTGCGCCGCAACGCAATTATTGTGTTTATGTCAATTGAAATGATGCTAAACGCCGCCAACCTGGCCTTTGTGGCCTTTTCGCGGCACCTGGGCGATTTGGACGGGCAGGTATTGGTCTTTTTTGTCATCACCGTGGCCGCCGCCGAAGTGGCCGTTGGCCTGGCACTGATTGTGACCATCTTCCGCAGCAAAAAGAGCATCAACATTGACGAAATCAACCTGATGAAGGGTTGAGGTATGAATAGGAGGAAATTACCCAATTACTCAATTACAAACGGTTGTAATTAGGTAATTAAGTAATTAGGTAATTAAGTAAATTATGGGCATTTTTGGATTAGCTCCCCTGCTTCTGGTTTTTCCCCTCATTGGCGTCTTGTTCAACGGACTGGTTGGGCGGCGTTTTGTGGAATACAACCGGCAAACTGGTGAAAAATGGTCCGGCTGGTTTGGCAGCATCATGGCGCTGAGCGCCCTGGCCATTGCCGTGAGCCTGGTGTTTGGCCTGGCGGCTCATGAATACCATGCCGAAATTGTGGTCTTGTTCGACTGGATTCACGTGGGCGACTTCTACGTGCCGTGGGCCATGCAAATCGACACCCTGTCCGTGACGATGATGCTGGTGGTTACCGGCGTCGGCTCCCTGATTCACATCTACGCCATCGGCTACATGCACGGCGATCCCAATTTCTCGCGCTTTTTCACCTACCTGAACCTGTTCCTGTTTTTCATGCTCATCCTGGTGACGGGCAACAACTACCTGATGCTGTTTGTCGGCTGGGAAGGCGTCGGTTTGTGCTCCTTCCTGCTGATTGGCTTCTGGTTCGACCGGGTGAACGCCAAGGGCGAGGCGATGAACGCCAATGCCGCACGCAAAGCGTTTGTGGCCAACCGCGTTGGCGACCTGGCGATGATTCTGGCCATGACCCTCACCTTCTGGACCTTCAAATCGCTGGAGTTCCAGCCAGTGTTCGACAGTGCCGTGGAGATGTTTGAAAGCGGCCACATGGTGGAATTTGGCCTGTTTGAAGCGTCGCTGGGCGGCGTATTGACCGCCATCACCGCGCTGTTTTTGATGGGTGCAGCTGGTAAATCGGCGCAGATTCCGCTGTACGTCTGGCTGCCAGACGCGATGGCAGGCCCCACCCCGGTTTCCGCGCTCATCCACGCCGCCACGATGGTGACCTCTGGTATTTACCTCATCGTGCGCAGCAATGTGCTGTTCGAAATTGTGCGTGAGAGCGGAACGCTGCTCCCTGGCATTGGTATTTCTTCGCCCGATTTGGTGGCGCTGACGGGGGCGGCAACGGCCGTATTTGCCGGTCTCATCGCCTTTACCCAATTTGACATCAAAAAAGTGCTGGCCTACTCCACCGTCAGCCAGCTTGGCTTTATGATTGCGGCCGTGGGCATGGGCGCTTACGTGGCCGGTATGTTCCACCTGATTACCCATGCGTTTTTTAAGGCGCTGCTCTTCCTCAGCTCCGGCTCCGTGATTCACGGTATGGAGCATGGGCATCACCACATTTCACACGGCCACCACGACGCCAATGACCACTTTGACCCGCAAGACATGCGCACGATGGGCGGGCTGCGCCACAAGATGGGCATCACGTACGTCGTTTACATGATTGGCTCCCTGGC
>CAUJGI010000090.1 GCA_963169155.1 Chloroflexota bacterium | reverse complement strand
GACGTAGCAGAGCCGGACGCGGGCGGCCGTTTTGTGGATGCTGAGGCGGATGTCGCGGCTGACGCGGGCCGACCAGAAGTTGGGGTCCCTGGCGCGCTCAATGCGGTGGAATTGCAGTCCGGGGTGCGCCGCATTGAGTTGCAAGTCAAAAGCGGCCGTTTTCACGGCCTTTTGCTCCTGAGCAGGCAGCTTCAGCAAACTATCCTGGAATGTGCTGGCAATGCGAAATTCCATTCACACCACTCCTGGTTTCACGATATTGTTCGCCGAAGAGGACGCAGAGCGTCCCGACGATCCATGCCACGCAGCGGCACTTTCGATTGTCATTCCGAGGTCCTCCGAGGAATCTTTCTAGTCGGCCAAGCGTGAAAGATTCCTCACTCCGAAGACTCCGTTCGGAATGACAGTTTATTACCTGGTTTTACTCCTCGGTCCCACGCTCGGCGTGGGAATGCACTCCCCGGCGCTCCGCGCCGTCTGGGACACAGAACGTGACCAAGGATCAACTGACGCTAAACACCTTCATGACCTCGTCGCCGAGGTGGTTGATGACTTTGACAGCGATGCGCCCTGTTTCAGGCTTGTCAAACGCACGCGACACATCACTGTGCAGACTCTCCCACGCCTCCTCGTCAATCTCTGCCTTGAGGGTGGTTTTGAGCGATGAGTACGGATCGTTGGCGCCCAGGAAGTAGGCGTGACGCACAAAGACGCTTTCTTCGTAGTAGTTGGTGTCGATGAACCAGCAGGCAATACCGTCTGGGCCGGAGGAGCGTACTTCGCCGGATTGGGGATGGAAGACGTCTACACCGTGGATTTGCACCTGAATCTGGTCGTCGGCCGGTAAAATCTCGATATCCGGTTCGCCGAAGATGACAAAGAGGTTGCCCGCGCCGGTGTTGGCCAGGTCGCCGGCCATGTGCAGGTCGGCGTTCATTCGGGCTTTGAGGATGGGGATACGTCCCAGCTTTTCAAACTCGGCAGAGTGGACGTCGTAGTTGAAGGCGCAGGCGATGAGCACGTCATAACCGGCGTCGCCCGCTTCACGGGTAGCGGCGACCAGGTCGGGGCGGGAGACGGTGCCAAATTCGGGGCCGATGAAGATACCGGCGCGCCGCTCTTTGCCAGCCGCCGCCTGGCTGCCTTCACTTTCCAGGTAACGCCCTTCGGCGCAGATGTAGCTACCGGGCCAGCCGGTGAGGGCGGTAAAGGTGATCCGGTCTTCTTTGTGGGCCTGCTGCACCCCGGCCGTCTTCAGGTTCTCCAGGATGATGGTGGCAAAATCGGCCGTTTCTGCCGCGGGGCTGTGGTAACCATCACCCCGTTCGGCAATGAAATTTTCGCCACTACCGTAGGTGCCTTGCTGCACCAGGTCGTCGTTTTCATCGACGATGAGGATGCGGTGAGGGGAGAGGCTTTCCACGGTAAACGGCCCGGCGACACGGACGGTGGACCTGTCTTCGTACGGTTTGTCGTATAGGTATTCCTGGTCGGCTTTGGCGGCGATGGAGGCGTCAATCTCTTTTTGGCGGGCGAGGCGCTGCTCCCACCATTGGGCCAGGAGGTCTGCGGTGATCGGTGGCCAGTTTTCGGGGCGTTCGCGGGGGATTTCCCACTCCTCCAGCGGCTGGAACGGTTTTTTGCCTTTACCGATCACCGCCCACTGTTCACCGATTACCGCGTTCAACCGTGCCCGCAGCGGTTCCAGCTTTTCCTGGTAGCTGTCCCAGATCACGTCAATTTCGGCGTTGTTGGCGATGTCTTTGAGCATAATGTGCGGCACACGTTCGTAAACGAAGCCGTGGCGGATGCTGCCGTAAGTGGGGGCCGTGGAGGGAGCGGTGCGGCTGAGCTCCGCCTCTTTGAGCTGCCCTTCTTTGGAATCGGCCAGCAGGTAGTAGGGGTAGCGGGCACCCATGATACGGGCGCGGGCCAGGGCCAGGGCGACACGGGAGGTGTCGATGGTGATCCAGCGGCGACCCCACTGCTCGGCAACGTAGGCGGTAGTGCCGCTGCCGCAAGTGGGATCAAGGACAAGATCGCCAGGATCGGTGCTAAGTAGTAGGCACCGCTGTAACATGCTGGTTGATGTTTGAACTACGTATACCTTTGGATCAGAACGGCTTTGAACTGCACCGCTAATATCTGCCCAAAGATCGGCGATTGGTGAATAACCGAAATCTAACTGATAGCGTTTGTAGCTGAGTTTCCCGTTGCTCGTTACTTGAAACCGATCAGCTTTAGCAATTCGGGTTAAACCAATTTCAGTCGTTTTGAACGTGCCTTTTCCTGGATTAAATTTTTGACCGAACCAACGAAATTCGGTTACATCTCCATCACCGGCAGGACGCGAACTTGTAATATTGTCAGTGCGGTACATTGCACCAAAGAAATCTTCCAACGAATATCGACTTTCCGCATTGTCACTGCGTGATCCATATAAGGTTTTCGCTTTTGCTTTATCTTTTGCTTTAGCAAACCATAGTATGTAATCACATGTAGAACCGATCAGATTAGCCCCTTCGCTCGTAGTTTTACGAACTGTGATCTGGCTAACAAAATTTTCGTCACCAAAAACTTCATCTAGTACCGCACGTACACGATGTACATTCTCATCGCCAATCTGCACAAAAATAGAGCCGCTTTCGGTTAGCAAATCACGGGCCACTGTCAACCGATCACGCAGGTAGGTCAGGTAGCTGTGAATACCGTCGCGCCAGGTGTCGCGAAACGCCTTCACCTGCTCCGGCTCGCGGGTAATGTGGTCGGTCTTGCCATCCTTCACGTCCCGGCTGGTGGTGGACCATTGGAAGTTGGAGTTGAACTTAATGCCATAGGGCGGGTCAATGTAAATGCACTGCACCTGGCCGCGCAGCCCTTCGCGCTCCGCCAGGCTGGCCATCACCTGCAGGCTGTCGCCCAAAATCATCCGGTTGGTCCAGTTGCCTTCGTGGCGGTAAAAGTCGGTGGCGTCGGCGCCGTCGGGCAGGCCGTTAAAGTCGGCAAACAGGTTCAGCTGCATCGGCTGGGCGGCGTTGGCGCGGTCGGCTTTGGCCCGTTCCGTTGTTTCACGGAGCAGGTCGTCAATCAGCACCTTGGGGTGCACCTTCTCCTGGATGTAGACGGGCGGGGCAGGCACCACCAGGTCGCTCCAATCCTGCTCATCCTTGCCGCGCCAGACAAGCTGGGGGTCCAGGTCGCGGTTGCGCCGTTCGTAGGCCACCCGGATGGGGCTTTGGTCATCGTCGGCCATCACAGATTGGTATTCGGCCGTGGGTATGTTGGCGCGGCGGGCCTCGTTGTGTTTGATCGTCTCAATATTTTTGGTGGATTTGCGCTTTTGGACCATCGATTATTCACCTAATGTGCGTAACGCTTGTTCGTAGGTTTCTGTTTTTTCGTACAGCCAATCGGTCAAATCGGCCCACCGGTTGCGGTAGTTCGACTTTATCCAGAGTGCCTGATCCGTGTGTGTTCATTGATGCTTATTTTCCCCATTAAAAATAATACTCACTCACAGATAACCCTTGAAAGCAGGACGGGTATGGGTTATCGCAGCCTCTTCAATCACCTGAATCAGCCCTTCTGTTTCTGGTATTTGGGGATACATGCTGAGTTTGCCAAACAATTCCTGAGCCTGGTTGACTTTGCTTCTGGCAAGCTCGTAATCACCCGTGGCCAGCGCCAGATATGCCTGGCAATACAAAGCTTCGGCAATATTTTGTTGCATGGGCAAAGCAGTCGCAATATCGAGGCTTCGCTGCAGCAGCCATTGGGCTTTTTCGTACTCTTGGTTGAAGGCCTCTACCTGGCCCCGCTGCCGGTACCACCAGGCCGCCTGCCAGTTGGTTTTTTCATCCAGCTCAAAGCATTTTTCCTGAAAGGAAGCTGCTCTGGCATAATCTCCCTCATCAATGGCAACAATTGAGAGACCCAAGTGATTTCTAATCATTAAACCATTACTTTGCAGCTCTTTGGCGATAGCAATGGATTCCTGAAAAAGGCTTTCAGCCTCTGCATACCGCTTCTTCCGCCGTTCAATTAAACCCAAGCGGTTTAGGGAGAGCGCCAAACGATGGGTTTGGCCAGTCGCTTCAGATATGGAAATAGCCCGCTGAACATGTGTTTCGGCAATATCCAGCTTACCCCAATATTGATTCACATTCGCTAACAAGTAGTAAAAGCGTGCTTGGGGCGCTTCCTCTTCAAAAAAGACGGCCGTCTCGATACCCCACTTAAGATACTTCTCTAAATGGTTCCAGTAACCGCTGCCGTGTAGGAAATAGGCCATGTTATTGACAAAATCAATGAGCATACGCTGCCGATTTTCCCAACACCATTTGATTGCCCCTTTGATATTCTCAATTTCTGGACTCAGGTTGGCGTAGCTTTGTAGATTCAAATATTGATTCTCCTCGGTGAGGGTCAACAGGTAGTTGAGCCAACGCTCCTGAACCAACTGTCTGGTTTCATTGGTGACA
>CAUJGI010000089.1 GCA_963169155.1 Chloroflexota bacterium | reverse complement strand
GCGGTGTAGCCGGGCGGCAATCTGGTAGGTCTGGCCCTGGGCGCGCACCGTTGGCGAATGGGCCGCCAGGTAACGCGCCGCCGCGATGAGCGCATGGCCACCTTCTTCTGTTTCCCGTAACAAGCCAAACAGATTAAAAGCCGCTTCCACATACTGGATGGTGTGGAAATCCCGGTCCTCGCGCAGCAGCAGACTGCCCAGCTGAGCCAGCAGGTCGTTGACCCCGCCACCGCTGCCCAGGAAGCGAGCCACCAGTTCACCCGCCTCGTTCACCTGCTGCTGCCGGTTGAGCAGCGCGGGAAACTGAGCCAGCACCTCATCGGGCTGGGCCACCTGCCCATTGGCAGTGGGAATACGCGCCGCCGGGATGTTGAGAAAACGGTCGAGATAGAGACTCATCGCCGCGTCAAACACGCCGCGCAGCAGCTCCACCGAGGGTGCACGCCGCAGCCCCTGCATGATGGCATTGGCAAAAGTAAAGGTGTGCAGTGCCGTGTCCCAATCGCCAAATTCGTTGCTGGTGTGGAAGCGGGCAATGCGCAGCGCCGCAGCGTAGGTGACGGTTTCGGCCAGCGCCACCATGCTGGCCCCGGCAGTCAGGCTATTGAGCAAAGCGTCGGCAATGACTTGCGGATCATCGGCCAGCAGGATAGGGACGAGATCATGACGGCCGTACCACGCCGCACTGCTTGCTTCGCCAGCCGCCACCGCCTCCGGCAGTCTGGCAAACGCCTCATGCAAAATCTCGATTAAATCGATGGGATGCCGCCAGGAATTGGATTCTTCCATGCGGTTGGCCGCTGCATAACCGGCCACCAGGCTGGTAAGCACCAGCTGGGCATATTCCCAACCCACAATGTCCAGCGCCTCAAACGCCTTGTTGGTGAAATCGGCGGGATGGCCAACCTGGATGTAGCGATGGTCGGTAACGGCCGTAAACAACATATCAGCCATCTGCGGCGGCGTCGCCCCCGCCTCGATGGCCGAGACGATGCAGCGCTCGGCTCCCTCGTCGTCGCGCACCTCGATGAACTGGCGGAACCAGCGCTTGAGGGTGGCAATGTCAGTGGTGGTGTCCGGCAACGGCCGTACCAAGAAGCGGGGCGCGCTGCCCGCCGTATCCGCCGCCACGGCCGAAAGTCCGTTGTACAGCGCGCGCGGCCGGTCGGCTTCGTGCAGATGGGGCAGCAGGTTCATCAGGCAGGTGAGAATCGTCAGACCCTGACCCCAACCGGCGCTGCGGTAGCGGGTGCCAAATTCCAGGCCAATGCGGAAGGGGGCGATGGCTGTTTGGGGGGAACGGCCGTCTACCAGGGTCAACACCGCCTTGCCAATCACCAGCGACAGGTTGCGCTCCAGCCCTACCTGGAGGCGATCTTGCTGGTGCGCCCGGGGATCGCGCTGGCTGGCCAGGTTGACCCACACCTCGCCATCGCGGATTTCCACGGGGAAAGCGCGCATGTCGTCGGCCCATTGGTCGAAGGTGCCGCCGCTTTCCAGGTCAAAGCGGGCGTGGTGCCAGTGGCAGGTGAGGATGCCGTCCTTCACGCTGCCGCGATCCAGCGGAAAGCCCATGTGCGGGCAGCGGTTGTCGACGGCGTACACCTGTCCGTTTACGTACCAGAGCGCCAGGATGTGGCCGTTTAGGTTGAGAGTCTGGCAGGCGTTTTTTTGCAGCTCGGTCAGGGAAATGGCTCGAACAAACGTTGATTCAGCGGTTGTGGTATTCATTTTCTACTCCTTCTATGAGATAGGTGTATTGTGCCGGAAACGGCCGTAACCCACCCCCGTCGCGAGGCTAGAAAAATTCCTGTACGATGGTACAGGCAGTGGATTTGTGAGGTGGATTGGGAACGGCCGACGAAGTTGCCAGCCTTCGCTTGTATCTTGACAATCCTGGCCACCTGACACTGATTACCGAGCACCGATTACTGGAAACTTCCCCAAATCCCCACACCCAGCATCAAAACTGACAGGCCGCCATACAGGAGCATTGTTTTCTGATCGCCAATGATGGCCCGCGTGCGCATGATACGGCCGCGTTCCCAAAAAACGGTTGGCTTAAAAATCACCCCAAATAAATAGTAGCCACCAAACAACAGCAGCAAAATGTCCAAAATATCGGGTGTCATAGGTTAACTCCTTCATATTTTTGGCTAGTTGCGCAACCAGCCACCAACCACCAGCCACTTCCCCCAATCTTACCTGTTTTGTAACTTTTTGCCTGTGGCCGGATATTATTTACAGCACACCACTATGAACGAAGCTGCTTTTCACGACCTGTACGCGCGTTATGCGCCTGATGTGTACCGATTTGCCCTTTGGCTGTCGGGCAGTCCAGCCGAGGCGGATGACATCACCTCGGAGACGTTTGTGCGCGCCTGGGCGGGACGCAGCAAGATTCGCACGGAGACGGTGAAGGCGTATCTGTTTGCCATCGCCCGGAACCTGTTTTTGTGGCAGCTGCGCCAGCAGAAGCGGCAGGTAGCCCTGACGCAGGCGGCAAATCACACGGAAAGCGGGCCGCACGGTCTGGTGGAAGATCGGTTGGCGCTGGCTGAGGTGTTGGCTCAACTGCAAGATTTGCCGGAAAGCGAACGGTCGGCGCTGGTGCTGCGGGTGCAGCATGAGCTGCCGTATGAAGAAATTGCCCGCGTGTTAGAGATTTCTTTATCGGCGGCGAAGGTAAAGGTGCATCGGGCCAGATTGAAGCTGGCCAAAATTCGTACCGCCTGGGAGGTAACTGAATGATGAATGTGAGTCGAGACGTCATTATTGATTTGCTGCCGCTTTACCTGGCTGGTGAAGCGAGTGAGGATTCGCGGCGGCTGGTTGAGCAGTTTTTAGCGGAGGATCCCGCTTTAGCAAAGTTAGCTGAACAGACAAAAATAGATAAGTGGAACGGTGAGATTCCTGTTCCGCTGCAAAAGGAGGCTGAAATGAAATCTTTTGAGAAAACCAAACAGTTGTTGACGCAACAAAGAGTGCTGATGGGATTTGCCATTTTTTCCACGCTGATGCTTGTTGCTGTGCGGGGCGGGGAGGATGGGATTAGATGGCTCTGGATTGACCTGCCACAAGTGGGCTGGCTTATTTTGTTTGTTTCCCTCGTCTTTTGGGCCGCATACTTTGGTGTCACGTCTATGCTAAACAAATAGCTTGCGGAACGGCCGTTTGCCCAAACGCCACATTCACTCTATGATCTTCGTCACCCGGTGGCAAATTTGCCACCTCAACACTCCAACATCTCAAGTAAACCGCACAAAGTTTTTGGAAGAAAAAAGCGTCATTTTTGTGCGGTTTACTCAAGTAATTGGCAGATTCCACGCTCTTTTATTTTGAAAAACTTTCTGCCAATTACACAACCTGGAGCAAACAAATGAGTGAATTTAAGCAAATCGGCCGTCCCAAGCCGCTGCTGGACGGCTTAGAGAAGGTGACGGGCCGTACCCGCTACGCGCCCGATTTGACCGTACCGGGCATGCTGCATGCTCGTTTTGTGACCAGTCCCCATGCCCATGCCAAAATTAAAAAGATCGACGTAACGGCCGCTTTACAGGTGCCAGGGGTAACGGCCGTTCTCACCGCCGCCGATATGCCTGACATTCCCCCTGCCGACCGCAACCGCCTGCTGCTGGCCCGCGACCGGGTCATTTTTGCCGGGCAGCCGGTGGCCCTGGTGCTGGCCGAGAACCTCGGCGCGGCCCAGGACGGCGTAGAGCTGGTGTGGGTTGATTATGAGATGCTGCCGGCCGTTGTTACCCTGGACGAGGCGCTGGCCGACGATGCGCCGCTGGTGTGGCCCTCCGGTGCGCCCAGTGAGACGGGCGAAGCCGCCGCTCACGGCGCGGCCGTGGGTGGTGACAAAAAAGCGAAAGAGCCGAGCAATATCGCCGACGAAGTGAACTTTGCGCGGGGCAATCTGGCTGAGGGCTTTGCGGCGGCGGATGTGGTGGTGGAACGGCCGTTTACCACCGCCATGGTTCATCAAAGTTACCTGGAAACGTTTGCCATGCTGGTGCAGCCTGACCCAGTGGGGCCGGGCGTCACCGTGTGGACCAGCACCCAGGCCCCTTTTTACGTCCGTGAAGAGGTGGCCGACGTGCTGGGGGTGGAAGAAACGGCCGTGCGCGTCATACCGATGCCGGTGGGCGGCGCGTTTGGCGCTAAATATTTGCTGTACGAACTGCTGGTAGCCGCCGCCGTCCGGGTGGTCAACCGCCCCGTCAAGCTGGCCCTGACCCGCAGCGAGGACATGCTGGCGACCAATCCCGCGCCGCCTGCCCGGTTTCACATCAGGCTGGGCATGAAGCAGGATGGCACTCTCACCGCCCTGGAAGCGGATGTGCAGTTCGACACGGGCTGCTATCCTAGCGAGCACGGTATCGCCGCCTTTTTGCTGGGCAGCCTGTACCAGATTCCCCACATGCAGATTTGTTACAGTGAGGTATTCACCCACAAACTTTCCGCTGCCGCCTACCGCGCCCCCGGTGCGCCGCAAGCTGCTTTTGTGTTGGAAAGCGCCATCGACGAAGCGGCACGTCAGCTAGGCCTGGACCCCCTCGCCGTGCGTCTGCAAAACGCCAGCAAGCCGGGCGATCCCGTGGCCCACGGTAAGCCCTGGTCCACAATGGGCATGACGGAGGTGCTGCAAGCGCTGCAAGCGCACCCTGCGTGGCAAAATCGGGCCGAGGCGCGGGCCAAAGGGCGCGGGGTGGGCATTGCCGTAGGTGG
>CAUJGI010000088.1 GCA_963169155.1 Chloroflexota bacterium | reverse complement strand
CGTCTCTTGGGGATTGTCGCTGGTAAAGGTCTGTCCATCAAACTGGCCGATGAAATAGTGCGTGCCGCTGCCGCCCGCCGGGGCGTTATCGCCAATGCCCACCGTGAGCACCCAGCGAGATTCGGCCGTACCGGTAACGGGCAGTTTAAACAGATCTGGCGTTTCCCAAACGCCGCCCAATGCGCCGTAGCCAAAGCCAAAACTGCCCGATGGCTGCCAATCGAGCAAGTTGGGTGAGGTGTAAAACAAGATGGCCCGCCCGGCGGCCAGCGCCATCACCCAATGGCCGCCGCCGCGGCCGTCGGCGTACCACAGCAGCTTGGGGTCACGGAAATCGCTGATGTTGGCGGGGGTGGGGATGACTGGATTGCCCGCGTACTTGATCCAGGTGCGGCCCTTGTCCAGGCTGTAGGCAATGGCCTGGCTCTGGCGGGCGTCGCTGTTGTGGTAGGTGTAGCTGGCGATCATCGCTTCGGGGCCAAATCCGGCCGTGTTGCGCCAGTCGATCACCGCACTGCCAGAGAAAATCATGCCCAACGCATCCGGTGCCAGGGCAATGGGCAGATGCTGCCAGTTTACCAGATCGGGGCTGACGGCGTGCCCCCAGTGCATAGGTCCCCAGACGGTGTTATCGGGGTGGTGCTGGTAAAACAGGTGGTATTCCCCGTTGTAGTACACCATGCCGTTGGGATCGTTGAGCCATGCATTCGGTGGGGTGAAGTGGTAAGCGGGTCGAAAAGGGTCTGTTTCCATGGATATCTCTGGGTGTGCCAGGTTGCGGCAGCGACCAAACGCCGCCGGGTCACAAAAGTGAGCCGTTTGAAGTTTATAGAAGTTTTTGGGAAAAACATCCCTGGCCAAAGGTGGCCGGAGACTGGCAGTGCATGATTTGGCTGGTAAACGGCCGTTTAGCCAACACTCAGGCAAATACATGGCCAAAACATTGACGAAATATGGACATATATTGTATACTGCTTTCAATATTTTTTGAAAGTTCGAGGGTGTTTGCTTAACAACTGCATCAGGAAGAGGAAGAAATTGGGCCAATTTGGAGAGATTGGTCTGCCCAAGAGGAAACCGCCATGACAACGATGACTGATTCAAATCGGGAACGGCATGCAGCCAGGACCAGTGGCGCGGGGGAACCCACGACATTTGATTTTTTAGGACAGTACCTTAAAGAAAGCCGCCGTTCCGCCCTGCTCACCGCCAAAGAGGAGATTCTTCTGGCCGAGCAAATTGCCGCGGGGCGCGAGGCCGATGAGCAGCTGCAAAAAAACATGCCCTCTGAAGAGCGCCACTATTGGCTGTGCGTGAAGGAGCATGAAGCCGAGGCACGCTCGACCCTGGTGCGGGCCAACATGCGGCTGGTCATCAGCATTGCCAAAAAGTACCGGGGGCAGGGGCTCGATTTTCTGGACCTGATTCAAGAAGGCAATGTGGGGCTGCTAACGGCCGTTGACAAATTCGACCACACCCTCGGCAACCGCTTTAGCACCTACGCCACCTGGTGGATTCGCCAATCGATGACCCGGGCTATTGCCAATTTCGGCCGTACCATTCGCATTCCTGCCAACAAAACTGCCAGCATCCGGCAAATTTACCTGGCCAAACAAGAGCTGGAACAAGAATACGGCCGTCCGCCCCGACCCGAAGAATTGGCGGAGCACACCGGCATGTCGCCCGAGCGGGTCAACAACCTGCTGCGCATCACCATGCCCATGTTATCGTTGGAGCAGCCCGCCGGGCCGGAACCGGATACGGAATTGGGCGCTTTTGTCGAGGATAACCTGTCACTCCAGCCCAATGACGTCGTGGCCCAAAAAATGCTGCAAGAACGGATCGAGCTTATGTTGGATGGCCTGACCAAGCGCGAAGCCAGCGTTTTATTCCTGCGCTACGGGCTGCGCGGGCATGAGGCCCACACCCTCAAAGAGGTGGGCAAGATGTTTGATCTGTCCCGCGAACGCATTCGCCAGATTGAAAAGACAGCCCTGAAGAAACTGCGCCAGCCTCAGTTTGGCGCGGATTTGTACCATTATTTGAATTGATGTGATTTGGGGGAAAACGTAATAGTCAAAAGTGAAAAGTGATAAGTGAAAAGTAGAGCGAGCCACTTTTCACTTTTTACTTTTCACTTGCTCACTTCCTATTGATGTACCCGGCAGAAATCTGAGCCGGCCAGGACGTGGTTGCGGCACTGACGGCCGCTTTTGGTGGTCGCCTGGCATTTGTGTGGTTCGGGGGCTGCTGCCCCGTTTGGCTCCACTGGTTCAACCGCAACGGCCGTTTTTGCCGCCTGAGCCAGAGTGACCGCTGTTTCGGCCGCCACCACCTCTGCCTCGTGAACCAGGTTCATCAGCGCCGCAAACTCCGCGTAAAACCCATCCATGATAACGTCCGGGTCGGGCACCAGACCAGCATCGGTGGCGACGCCCATGTGTACCTGGTTGGCATAGCTGATGATGCTGATTCCCAACGAAACGCGCCCTGACTGTGGCACCCAGAACATGAGCTCCTCAATTTGCTGCCCGGCCAGGTAGAGCGGCATGGGCGGACCAGGAACGTTGGTCATAACGGCCGTTGTCTTGGAGCCAAACATATTTACCAGGGTGCCTTGCAGCTCCTGCGGCGACATGCCCATGGCGCTCAAAATGCCCAGGGCTACCGGCGCTTCCTTGGAATTTTTCAGGGCCAGCATCCGTTTGCGCACCTCGTGCAGCCGGTCTAACGGATCGCCAATGCCCACGGGCAGCGAGAGAAAAACAATGCCAAATTTGTTGCCCAGCTGGCCCATCTCCTCCGGCGTGCGCAGGTTGACGGGAACGGCCGCCCGAAAATTCAGCCCATCCACCGGCGCGCCCTTGCTGATCATGTAGCGGCGCAGTCCGCCCGTCATGGCGGAAACCAGCACATCGTTAACCGTGCCGCCGGTGATGTTTTTGATCTTTTTGACGTCAGCCAGGGCCAGCGGCTGGGACCAGGCGGCCCGCTTGGCCACACCAAGCTTGCCTTTAAACAAGGTTTTAGGATCTGGGGAGCGCAAGAAAAGTCGCCCGGCGGCAACGGCCGTATCCGTCCCTTTAAGCGCCAATTCCATCGCGTGGGCCGGGTTGACCAGCGCCTCCAGCCCTTCGGAGGCCATCTTGCTGGTGGTTTGCCACACGGTCTCCAGGGCTCTGGTCCCCTGCTGCACCAGCGCATTGAGCGATCCGCTCAGCCCATCTTTCGCTTTTGCCTCAACCTCCCGGCCGGTGGGCGGGGGCACATCGGGCATCATCTCGGTCAGAGAGAGCAGCACAAACACCAGCGCCATACCATCGGCGATGCAATGGTGCAGGCGGCACATCAGAGCACACCCCTCGCCGTAATTTTCGATCAGGTGGAAATGCCACAGCGGCTTGCTGAAATCCAGCGGCGTGCTCATGAGGTCGCTGACCATTTCTTGCAGGGCGGCTTTGTCGCCGGGCGAGGGCAGCGCCACGCGGTGCAGGTGGGAGTTGAGGTTAAAGGTGGGGTCCATCTCCCAATAGGATTGGCCAAATGGCAGCCGCGACGGAACCACCCGCATGCGGAAGCGATCAAAGGTCAGCAGCTTGTGCTCGATGATGGCTTTGAGATGATCGTAGTCGATCATCTTTTTGAAGGTGATGATGCCCGACACCATCATGAGGTTGGTGGGGTCTTCCATGCGCAGCCAGGCTGCATCGACGGTGGTTAAGGGTTGAGTCTTGGGCATACGGCCGTCTCCTTAAACGATTGCTCAATGCACAGTCACGGCAAAAAAATGGTGTGTCTCTTACTCTGGGTAACACAAAAATGCGTCGTTTCCAGTATAACGCAGCCAGAGGGAGCTGACCATCTTTCGCGACGGCCGTTTCCTGGACTGTGGTTCGTTAAGGCGCCGTCCCGTTTTGGGGTACCAGGCCAATGATAAACGACCGCCCGGCGACCAGATCCATCCCCACAAAGTTTTCCTCGAAAGGCTCAAAACCAGGCGCTTCAACCACCACGCGGATGTTGTCGGTGTCGTGCACAATCATCGGCAGGGTGAACTCCCCCCGCGCGTCGGTGGTCGTTTCGTGCTCGTACCCTTCCTGGATTTCGGGGAAATATGACAGAACCACTTCGTAATACACCGCTGCTCCACTCACGGGCGCATCGGTGCTGGTGCTGAAATCATAGACAAAGCCGTCTATAGCGGTAGTCCAGGTGCCTTCGCGGGTGGGCGTGGCGGTGCCGCCGCTCTGGGACAGTGCGGGATCGGCCGCCGCATTGTCGCCGCAGGCCATTACCAGCAGCCCCAACCAGGCCAACAAAATGATTAATTTTTTCATGGATCCTTGCTCCTGATGCTGTGTTGCCACTGCAGCCGAACTGCGCCGCAGTCAGCCCCGCGCCCCTCATCGCTGGGCTTTTATAGTCGCTGTAGCCGGTTTCTGACCGTGCGACCTCTGGGAAACGGTCAGATTATGCCCCAGGCGAGTATAACCAATAATTGTAAATGAAGAGCGCCGCTCTAATCAGTGTACTTTGCGGCTACTGGCGCTGATTTTGGGGTGGTTTGTCCGGCCATCCTTGCTCTACAATTGGAGAATGTCTACCCTTACCCACACCGAAACTGCCAGCCGGGGCTACGCCGTGGCCCTCGCCAGCGCGGCAATTTTATCGACAACGGCCGTTTTCATCCGCTACCTCACCGAAACGTACCAGATTCCGCCGCTGCTGCTGGCCTTCTGGCGCAGCTTTTTTGTGGTGCTCACCTTGCTGCTGGCGCTGGGATTGTCGCGCCCGGCGCTGCTGCGGCTGCCGCGCCGTGAGCTGCCTTACCTGGTGGGCTACGGTCTGCTGTTTACCGTGTTCAACGGGCTGTGGACTTTGTCCGTGGCGCTGAACGGGGCGGCGGTGGCCACGGTGCTGGTTTACAGCTCGGCGGCGT
Source organism: Chloroflexota bacterium (assembly GCA_963169155.1). Taxonomy (GTDB): domain Bacteria; phylum Chloroflexota; class Anaerolineae; order Promineifilales; family Promineifilaceae; genus Leptofilum. The sequence goes on along the minus strand of CAUJGI010000088.1, from coordinate 5,333 downwards.
TTACGGCGCTGCTGGCCCGCTGGCTGCTCAAGGAGTCGTTGGGGGCGGTGAAGGTGGTGGCGATTGTGCTCTGCCTGGCGGGCTGCGTGCTGGTGGCCAACGCGCTGGACCCCGCCGCCTGGGAGCGCAACCTGGTGGGCATTCTCACCGGGACGCTGGCGGGGTTGGGCTACGCTATTTACAGCTTGATGGGGCGCTCGGCGGCGCAGCGCGGCCTGAATCCGTGGACGACGCTGCTGTACACGTTTGGCTTTGCCACGCTCTTTTTCCTGGTGGTGAATATGCTGCCGGGGGAGAGAGTGCTGGGAACGGCCGTTTCTCCCGCCGATCTCTTCTGGTTTGGTAATGCCTGGGCTGGTTGGGGCGTGGTAATTTTACTGGCGGCTGGCCCCACTGTGGCCGGGTTTGGCCTGTACAATACCAGCCTGGGGCTGCTGCCTTCCAGCGTGGCCAATCTCATTTTGACGACGGAACCGGTGTTTACGGCCGTACTTGCCTACTTCTTGCTGGGAGAGCAGCTCACCGGTTTGCAAATTGCGGGCAGCTTGCTAATTTTGGGCGGGGTCCTGTTTTTACGGTTACGTGGCGGGCGTCGGGGGCAGACGGCCGTTACTTGAAGTCGGCAATCGATACAAATGCCTTGAACCATCGTTTTGTCTGATAGCCTGCTGCCTGCAAAGCCAGCCAACTAAAAGGAAAAACAATATGGCAACCCTACCGACAGCAAATCAAATTAAGGATCTGGCCGATTTCCCTTTGCACACCTTCGACAAAGTGCGCTATGCCGACACCGACCGGCAGGGGCATGTGAACAACGCCGCCTTCGCTACTTTTTTAGAAACCGGTCGCGTGGAGTTTCTCTATGCGCCGCAGAGTCCACTAGCGGCTGACGGTGCGGCCTTTGTGATTGTGAACCTCAACCTGAACTTACTGGCGGAGATTAACTGGCCGGGGCAGGTGGAGATTGGTACGGCCGTTACCAAAGTTGGCAATAGTTCGGTGAGTTTGTACCAGGGATTGTTTCAAGACGGCCGTTGCGTGGCCACCGCCGAAACCGTCATTGTGCAAAAGAACGAGCAAACCAGAAAATCGCAGCCGTTAACCGACACCGCCAAAGCGTTTCTCACCCGGCACCAGCTGACGTAAATAGCTGCCAAAAAACGATCATACAACTATCAGTCCAGATCCAAAGATGTTGAACACCATGAAAACCACAGTTACCAGCGAGACGAGCAAGGCCCGAAAAATCCTTCGCCTCATAGACTATTCTGCTTTTGCCATCTTAATGACTTTCCTGGTGGCCATTGTTGTTTCATCGGGGATGGCCAATGTTCAAACTGACGCAATTGATTACTACGCCATCGTGCAAAGGCTGACGCAAGCCAGCGGTAACCCAATCGTCAGGAACCTGCACTTTGTTGAGCAGCGGTCCCCGGGTTATCCTCTCCTGACCCTAATCCCCTACTACCTGATTTCGTCACCCGTAGAACCATTGGTGCTGGAGGAAACAATCGTGGCACCGCCCATCAAACCAGACGCCCCTTTGCAAGCCCCTACGGAAAGGATGCTCCTGCCCGGTGATCCGGTTTTGTTCAGGGAAGTTTTCTTCAAGAATTTCTATATCGCGTCGCAGGACAGCTGGTTTGAGTGGAAGATCATTGCCGCCATGCTGTTTACGAGCTATGCATTTTTCTTTACCGGTTTGGTTTTCGCGGTGAAATCGCTGGCCCTGGAAAAGAAATCCTTCCTGGGCGCAAGTTTTGTTCCCTTGACGATATTCACTTCAAGCGTCTTCATGCACAACATCGTCAACACGCCGGCCTACGCAACCCTCACCGCCTTTGGCCTCAGCAGTTTGTTTGGCTACTTTTTTGTGAAGGGATCTTTGGACAGAAATTCCGGGCCACAGCACCTGGCCGGTCTGTTTATGGGGCTTTTGGTACTCACTCGCCTCGAAACGATGGTCATCGCGGCCACTGTATTCGTTTCGCTTTTGGTTATCCGGGAATTTGGCTTCTTGAAGAACTATGTTTTGGGGGGTTGGACGGCCGTTGCCATTCTCCTTCTATACAACTTTTCGCAGTTCGGCAATCCGTTCCATAGGGGCATCCTCTCAGGTGATGTGAACCTGATTTCTTTTGATTGGGGCTACATTTACGCCAATCTCTTCAGCCCGCAGTCCGGCATTTTAGTTTGGTCCACCCTCGCCTCGCTCGGTCTTATCGGTCTTTTTCTGGATGGGCAGCGGCATTTGAGAATTCTGGGCATCGGTTCAATCGCGCTGCTTGGTTTGGTTCTCGTACGAGTGCCCATCATGACCACCTGTGTGGGCGAAGGGACAAAAATCATTGGCGGACTGCCCATCACGTGCCCCAGCAACATGGCGGAAATGGCAAATCTCATCCGTTCTGACGCCAATCGGTACATCACCGTGTTATTTCCCTTCTCGTTCCTGGGGCTGCGGGCATTGGTTATGTCAATACCCGAATTTTTGGGAAGGCTTACTTAAACGGATTGATTGGTACAAGCCCTATGAATCAGGCAGATGTAACCGATCAATTGTCTTTCAAAGAGCTGGTTCCCTGGATGCTGGTCGCTCTGCTAATGGCTTCAGCACCCTACCTTTACGGCTGGCTCGCTGCGCCAGTCGGAACAACTTTTACCGGCGCATTGGTAAACCAGGACGACCTGAGCACCTATTTAAGCGCGATACGGCAAGGCGAAAACGGCCGTTTTCTTTTCCACTTCACCTTTTCCCCCGAACCTTGGGAACCCCGCTTCATGCTTTTCCCCTATTTACTGCTGGGTCACGTCAGCCGATGGGTAGGCGGCTCTGCCCTGCTCTGGTTTCATCTGGTACGGCTCGCGGCTCTGGGCTTCACCCTGGTATGCGTCCTGTTTTGGGTGCGGATCATGCTGCCCGGCTCCCGCACGATGCAGCGAACTGGCTGGCTATTCATCGTCTTTGGCGGCGGACTGGGCTGGCTGCTCTACCCGCCAATGGCCCAAATACCGGGGGCGCTGAGCTACTTCCCCGATCTGGCTTTACCAGAATTGACTTTCTCACTGATCAGCCACAACGCGCCACATTATGTTGCCGGATTAGGGTTGCAGCTTCTGCTATTTATCTGCCTGCAGCGCATTGGCCAGCCCCATGCCTCCTGGCGGTGGGCCGGATTCGGCGCGATATTAACGACGTGCCTGGCCACCACCTACGTCTACCACGTTTTTGTGATAGCTCTGGTTGTCATCCTCTATGCGGCGCTTCTCATCTACCAGCAGCGACGCCTGCCCTGGCGCACCCTGTTTATGTTAGGCGTCCCGTTTCTGCCACTGCTGCCGTTTGTCTACTACTACTTCATTGTAGCCACCCGCGACCCGCAGTGGGCTGCGTATGCCACCCAGACCCATGTAATCGCCCCGCCGCTGCCGTTGGGCTTGCTGTTGGGGCTTGGCCTGCTGGCATTGCTGGCGGTGGTTAGCCTGCATCACTGGTGGCGCGATAGGCAAGAAAAGCTGGTTCTCATCTGGCTGATCAGCAATTTACTGGCGCTCTATGTGCCGGTGGTTTTATACCGGGGGCGATTTACCCTCGGCCTGATTGTGCCGGTGGCTACCTTAGCGGCTTATGGCTGGGAAACGGCCGTTTTCCCCTGGCTCAGACAAAAATCCCCAACCCTACACCCAGCCTCTCTGCACCGGATGATCATCTGGCTCGTTATTCCCTCCACGCGGTTGAGCTGGCTTTTCTTTTGGCAAACCCTTAGCCTGAACAAAGGATTTCCCAACTACCTGCCCACCGCCGATGTGGAAGCCGCGGAATGGCTTGCCGTTAACACAGATCCCACCCAAGATTTAATCCTGGCCTATTATCCGCTGGGCAATCTCCTGCCAGCCATGGCCGATACGCCCGTTTTTTTAGGTCAATTCTTCTGGACGCCAGACTTTGACGGCAAACTCACGCAAATAGAGCAATTCTGGGATGTTTCTACTTCAAGCGCCTGGCGGGAAGCCTTTCTCGATGAATGGGGGATCACCTACATTGTCCAGGGGAGCTTTGAGCAGGGATTGGCCGCTGGCGTCATCCAACCGCCTGGCAGGCTGGTTTACGACAAATCCGGCATACGCATTTATGAACATCCAAAGCGATGATCCGCAGATTGGCCTGGATTGCGTCTGAAAACGCTGCACAAATTTGCCGAACCTGGGTCGTAGCCGAATAATTGACCAACCCTGTTCTAACGTGGTTGAAGACCTGAACAGCAAAAGTCTTGACAGGAAAAGGAATTCGTATGGACAAATCTGAACTTCTTAATTGGCTGCAGGAAGAACATCAGCAATGGCAAGCATTGCTTGAGCGGATTGATTCAAGCCATATGGAGCAAGTGGGTGTAACCACTCAATGGTCCATCAAAGATTTGATCGCCCACCTGATACCGGATGGGATACGTTGTATTGACCAACTCCAGGCAATCCAGCGCAATGACACAGAAACACCACCACCACCGTGGCCAGCACATCTGCAAAACGATGATGAGATCAATGCGTGGATTTATGAAACCAATCGGGCACGGACCGTGCGCCAGGTTCTGGAGGAGCTGCAGCAAACGTTTCAGCAGCTTTTCACTCTGGTTAAAGAATTACCGGAGGATGTCCAGATTGAAACCGTGCCCCAGGGGGACCGCAACTATTATTTTGTGCTGTCAGGTGAGCAACGCATCCAACCTGGTTACATCTTTGACCATTTCCACGATGACCATGAACAAGATGTGCATGCCTGGTTAGCCGGGATGGGGATGTGAACCTATCTACGACCGGCCTGCGCCTGGCGGCAAACGCAGCGATTGACCTTCAACTGCACACCACCTGCGTTGGACCAGCCACCCACCAGAGCGGCGGCGTGTGCCTGCTGACGCACCTAACAATTCCACAGCGCAGGACCACCACCCGCTTACTTGCTGGCGGCGGCCCTGCGCGTTATTGGCTCCTGGTTATGTCAACTTTTGTTCGAGATAAACGTCAAGGCGATTCCAGGTTTCGTCAATACCCGCCTCCACACCCATCTCCAACACCATGTCACGATCTGCTTTTGTGGGGTAACGAACGGTGTTAACCACCGTGGTCTTGTTACCTGCGTCCACAAAATCCAGCGTAATGTGCGCTACCGGCATTCCCTCAGCCGGATTGCCTTCTGCGTCGGTAAAAGCATCTTCGTAGACAATTCGCTCTGGCGCATCAATTTCCAGGTAAGTGGCCTTGCCGCATGATTGCATTCCATCTGGGCCTTGCATGCAGTAAAACCAGGTGCCACCCGGGCGAAAATCAAGCTCGCA
>CAUJGI010000087.1 GCA_963169155.1 Chloroflexota bacterium | reverse complement strand
TAACTGGACATTCTGGCGGGTTGTCTGGGCTACGCTCGTCCTCACGGCCGTTGGCCTGAGCTTCTGGCTGCTCTATCGCTTTTACCAGGTCATTTTCATCTTGTTTGTGGCGGTGGTGATTGGCACCATCCTCAGGCCAATGGTGCTTTGGCTCCAGCGGCGCGGGCTGCCCCAGAAAGCGGGCGTCAGCCTGGTCTATTTGCTGCTGCTGGCCTTGCTGATTGGCTTCGTGCTGCTGTTATTCCCCTTGATTGCCGAGCAAAGCAGTACGATTACGGCCGCTATCCCTGGTTATTACCAAAGCGTGTATGGCTGGACGCTTGAGAATCCGAATCAATTGACGGAGATTCTCAGAGCGATTCTGCCCGATGCCCTATCAACTCTGGATCCGGTGCAGCAGACGGGACAGGAGATACTGGATTCGGCGGGACAGGTTCTCGGTTACGTGGCCTCGGTGGCGAATGGGTTTTTTACGGCCGTTGTCATTCTACTCTTGGCGGCTTACTGGACCCTCGATGGGCCGCGAACCATCCGCTCCCTGCTGCTGCTGGCACCGAAGGATCAGCGCGAGAACATTCGGGAACTGATTGCGGCGATGGAAACAAAAGTGGGTGCCTACCTTGCCGGGCAGGGCATCTTGTTGTTGATTGTGGGCCTCATGGCGCTGGTGGCTTACTGGCTCATTGGCCTGCCCTATGTTCTGGTGCTGGCGTTTGTGGCGGGCATCATGGAGGCGGTCCCGCTGATTGGGCCGCTGCTCGGGGCTATTCCGGCGGCGCTGGTGGCCCTGTCGCTGGGGCCAGACAAGCTCATCTGGGTCATCGTTGCTACGGTTGTCATTCAGCAGTTGGAAAACAGCGTGCTGGTGCCGCGCATCATGCGGCAGGCGGTAGGGGTCAACCCGTTTGTGACCCTGTTGGCGCTTTTTGCTTTTAGCTCTTTGCTGAGTACGGCTGGGGCGCTCATGGCCATCCCGCTGGCCGCTATGATCCAGATCTTGCTCAACCGCTTTGTCTTTCATCGCCAAGCCGCCGAGCCAGAGATTGCCGTTGGCCGTGATTTTGCCAGTCGTCTGCGTTATGAAGCGCAAGATCTGGCCAAGGATTTGCGTAAGCAGGCGCGGCTTGCGCAGGAAGGTTCAGACCAAACGGTGCGGCAAACAGACCAGCTGATGGATGAGGTGGAAGCGATTGCCAACGATCTGGATATGCTGCTGGCTCAGGCTGGCCTGGCGGAGGCCGAATGACAAAACAATTGGTGTGGGCGGGAACGGCCGTTATGACCACCCTGTTGGCGCTGGCTTTATTTTGGCAGTTCCGCCTCGTGGTTATTTACGTTTTGGTCTCATTGGCGCTGGCGTCGGCCGCGCGTCCGCTCATCAAGCGCCCGGCCGGACAAAACCTGGCTGTGCGCCTGTCCCTGATCCTGCTCTACCTGGCACTCCTGGGCAGTTTTGGTCTCCTGCTCGTTCTGGGCAGCGGTGCCGCCATTCGCGACATTCAGGAGCTGGCCCAACAGGTGTCGGTGCAGGATGCCTGGCAGCAGCCGGTCTGGCTGCAAGGCAGTGCCTTCCAACAGTTTCTAGACACCCGCCTGCCGCCGCCAAGCGACTTTTTTGCGGCGCTGATTGGCGAAAACGGGCAGCTGGTGCTGCCCGCTATCCTGGGTTTTACCCAGGGCATTTTTACGATCCTGAGCAGCGGGATCGTTGTTTTATTCTTAAGCCTTTATTGGAGCATGGATCAGATCCATTTTGAGCGACTGTGGCTCTCGCTGCTGCCGCCGGTGCAGCGGAGCCGGGCGCGTGATATCTGGCAGACAATCGAATCAGACCTGGGCGCTTACATTCGCAGCGAGGTGGCCCAAAGCCTGCTGGCAGGGGTGCTGTTGGGGCTGGGGTACTGGGTGCTGGGATCGCCCTACCCGGCGCTGTTGGCCTTTGCCGGTGCGGCTGCCTTGTTAATACCGGTGGCGGGCGCAGCGCTGGCGCTGCTTCCTCCTCTTTTGCTGGGATTGCTCACTGGAGTACCTTTGAGCTTGATGACGGCCGTTTACACCCTCGTCATCATCGCGGCTTTGAAATGGTGGATTGAACCCCACTTTTTTGCGCGCAAGCAGATCAATCCTATGCTGACCCTTCTCTTTCTCATCGCTCTGGCAGACGCTTATGGCCTCCTCGGTATCGTGGTCGCCCCACCTTTATCCACCGCCTGCCAAATCTTGTGGAACCGTCTGGTCAGTCACCGGGCTGCCTCCGAGGCTTCGTCCAAAGTCTCAGACCTTAAAGCGCGCCAGGCGAAACTATGGACCACGATTGAAACATTAGACGAAGCGCCGCCGTTGGTCACCAGCAGCCTGGCGCGATTGGCAGCTTTAATTGAAAACGCCGAGCCAATCTTGCAATTGGCAGCCGAGCAAGGTGATTTGTTTCTCCGGGATGAACTACCCCCATCCGTTAACTAAAGCGGCTCTTTAGGATTTCAGGGGATTGGCAACAAATTGGCGCGAATTCACACGAAAATTAGCGTTAATTCGCGTCAATTTGGTGCGAAAATCAGACTGACCCCGCCAAATCCGAAAGACCCACTAAAGCAGCCGCGACCAGAATTGAAAATTTACTCTTTCTCTCCCCCAACTGGCGGAGAGAAATCTCCGCTGACCCGCCGATGTGGCCAAAGCCTATTTACCGTATGATTACTGTACGACTACATATCGTTGACAGGCAGCGGCCCAATGAAGGCCCACCATAGGACAAAAGAACTTTGTTCGACATAAACAGGGGAAAGATGGCCGCAACAGAACTTACCTTCCATAACAAAATAAAAATGCGGGTGCAGGCGCAAATATTTTTAGGACGCACCCTGATCAGCACCTGTGTGGCCAACCCTGGTGAAGTGTGCACTTTACTGGCGGAGGCAGCCGGCTACGACATTTTTTTCAAAAACGGAGCGACGGGTCGCGAACTGGCTCGTAAGCTCAACAATGAGGCCGATAGCTTGACGTTAAGCCTGGAAAACGGCCGTTACATCCTCACCTAAACCCAAGGATACAAAATGATTTTAACATTCGGCGATTGGCTCATTAATCAACAATATCGCCAGGACAACATTGGGGAATTCGCTCGTGTGTCAGGTTTACAAAATCCAGAGATGAAATCCTCGCGACGTAAGATTGATGAGCATAAAAACTGGGCCACGCTGGTGGTAAACAGCGTAAACAGCGTTAGTCCAGGATATATAGAGGTCTTCAATGAGGCCTGGCAAGAATTTCTGACGGCAAAACACGCCGCCCAAAGCCCCCTGAAACCATCATAGTGTCTGGAGCGTTATAAAATGACCCGTGTATTTTTAGCTGATAGTCAGCCTGAAGTTCGTTCAGCGATGCGCCTGCTGCTGCAAGATCTAGACATGCAGGTTGTGGGGGATGCGGCTGACTGGCCTATGACTTTATCCCAGGCTTTCGGTACGCAGCCCGATATGTTGGTTGTGGATTGGGACCTGATTCCGCCCGGCAGTTCGCTTGTGGAACTGCGTGCAACCTGCCCGGCGGCCGTGATTATTGTCCTCATTAGCCACCTGGATGCGCGCCAGCAGGCGGCCCTTTCGGCTGGAGCCGACAGCTTTATTAGCAAGGGCGACACGCCGGATCGTGTAATGGAGCGCCTGCAAGCTGCGGCGGCAAACGTTATTCAGCCATGATCGTTCCGCATTCCCTGAACTGTTCCCAAGGTAGGGGTTTTATGCCGTGTATAAATGGGAGTTGCAGAGCAGATTGATCAATATCGCTGCAATTCACAAAGGAGAAATATGATGGATACCAAACGAGCAAATATTCGGCAAAGATGGGATAAGGCCAAACAAACAAAATCAGCTACTTTCTGGATTGCCGTCGCGGCAATCGCCGTAACCTTGTATTTTGGTTTTTCGCGGGGTGGCTGGATGTTGGGCAGCAGTGCCCAGACAATGGCCGACAGAGCGGCTGAAACCGCGGTGGTAGAGCGTCTGGCTCCAATTTGTGTGGCCCAGTTTAATCAGGATCCCCTCAACGACGAAAAGCTGGTCGAGCTGAAAGCAATAACCACTTCTACCCAACGGGCCATCTATGTCAAAGATCAAGGCTGGGCCACCATGCCTGGCGAAACGGACCCGGATGATCGGGTAGCTGCCGAATGCGCCCAGCAGCTGATGCTACTTGATTAATAGGCTTTCTAAGCCAAAAGATGTTTTCTACCATTGTGAATTAAAAATTTACTCGGGTAATAAAGTTGTCATGCTGAGGTCCTCCGAAGCATCCCGTCCGCTTGATAATCAGAGAAACTTCGTTCTGCCAAGGCCTCTGCCGTGTGCTCCTTGCGGGATTTCTCGGAGGATGCTTCGGCAGCCTCAGCACAGGCTCTCGAAATGACATTGCCCAAATAGTTTTTTAAGGAATAACAAGGTGACTGCCAGCTCAAGTGTGGCGAGCGCGAGTAAAGTTACTCTGATCCGGCGCGTTCCCAATACCAGCAGCAAGAATCCAGACCAAAAATTTGGCTCATATCAGCTGGTGGTTGCCCATTAAGGAAGTCTAATCTCACAGATTTAGTCAGATCACCATCTAGAAAGTTTTGAATTATCCACAATGCATGTTGAGCATTTGGTGACCAAACGTGTTCCCGGTAACCTGTTTCATTATTAATTTCGCCAATGACTGCCAGTTTCTGTGTTGCTAAATCCAGGTCATAAAAAATGCCTAAAAACGGATCTTCAACGCGAACATGATTAGTTGTCAGTGGTACAAGATTTGTGACTTGAAAGAGAGTTTCGCCTGGTGGGGCTGCATGAAATTCAGATTCCAAGGTGAATATTTGTTCACCTTCTGCTGGTATCTGCCAGATTCGTACCCCACCATCCATTTTGTAATGAAGAACACGTGTCTCGTCTAGCCAGACCGCATTGTCACTTAATGGCCCAAGTGTTGAATCTGGTAATTCGAATGTTTGGTTTGTATCGCGCTCAATAATCTGAAAAACGTCACCCAACTCGCCCGGAAAATTTTCTATCGCTAACAGGAAACGGCCGTTTGGCGACCATTGGTAGGGTATGTAAATTGTTTGAAACGGAATAGGTCCTTTATCTTGTTCCTCCGGGTTCATGGGTGGAACTAAAACAGTATTGGCGCTGGCAAAAATCTCCAACCCGATTGTTATGGGTGTTGTCTCCAATTCAGCTATCCATATGCCACTTGGCTCCATCCAACTCAATTCATTTGCAGTTGGCCAGGTCAAAAATTCAAATGGCCATTCAAAGGGCATAGGCAATTCACGAGAGAATAATACTTGGCTGAGCACCACCCCCTGAGTCGAAGTCTGGATTTTATGGACGATCAAGGTGTCAATGCCCGTTTCCTCATTTTGGAGCACATAAGCCAGCCAACGGCCGTTTTCTGAAACAGTGATCGGGATTGAGGGTGCTACATACGTGCTTATACCTGATAAAGCATTTTGGATTTCCCTGGCTGGTTGCTTCAAAACTTCAACATCTGCTCGCGTGGGGATGTGGAAAACGATGAGAGCGTACTCTTCTTGTGGCACTACCTCTCGCATAAACACGGCAACGTCTGTGGCATAAACTGGATTATTATCGACACCCTCAACCAGCAGCTCAACTTCGTTGGTTTGGGGCAGCCAGCGCTGCAAGGCGTTGCCCCGCACAAACAAGATGGGCGTAGTGGGCCAGGCGGGTTCTGGCGTGTTGGTGGGCAGGGGCGTGGTTGTGGGTGCTGCGGTGGCGGCAGCGACTTGTGTGGCTGTGGGTAGTGGCATGTGGGTGGAGGGAACGGCCGTTCCCCCCACCGTCGGCCCTTCCGTCACCACCACCGGGCGTGTCACCGCCACCGGCTCCTGCGCAGGCAGGCAGCCAATCAAACCAATCAGACAGATGAACAAGAGAGCAAACTTGGGTCGCATAAGAAAAAAGGAGAAGGCTGGTTGTGGCCTTCTCCTCAAATTCTATAGCAAACTATCAAACAAGCTGCACAAAAGGTCGCTGGTTTCTCTACGCTCTCTGTGCGCTGCTTCGACTTCGCTCAGCACAAGCCTGTGGCAAATTAGAACAAACCCACCACCTTGCCGGTTTCCAAATCCAGGTCAACATCGTAGAAAGACGGCCGTGTGGGCAGCCCCGGCATCGTACTCATTGAGCCCACCAGCGGGTAGAGGAAACCCGCCCCCACGCTGGCGCGAATCTCCCGAATCGGCAGCGTGAAGCCGGTGGGACGACCCTTCAGGTTGGCGTCGTGGCTCAGGCTCAGGTGTGTTTTGGCCATGCAGATGGGCAGCTTGTCAAAGCCCAGCCGGTTGTAGTCGGCAATTTGCTCTTCAGCCTGCGCAGAATATTCCACGCCGTCTGCGCCGTAAATCTCCCGGGCAATCGTCTCGATTTTCTCTTTGATCGAAATCTCCAGCGGGTAGAGGAATTTGAAGTTGCTCGGCTTTTCGCAGGCGGCCATAACTGCCTTGCCTAGCTCCACCGCACCCTTGCCGCCTTCCGCCCAGTGATTGCTCATCACGGCATCTTCTGCCCCGGCTTCCTTGGCGATTTTGCGTACCAGGGCGATCTCGTTGTCCGTGTCGTCCTTAAACTTGTTCACGGCCACAACGACCGGAATGCCAAAGCGCAGGGCGTTTTCGATGTGGGCCACCATGTTGACGCAGCCCTTCTCCAGCAGTTCCAGATTTGCTTCGGTGTAGGCCTGATCAAGCGGCTTGCCCGCCACCACTTTGGGGCCGCCGCCGTGCATCTTCAGGGCGCGAATGGTGGCCACCAAAACCACCACGTTGGGAACCAACCCGCTGTAGCGGCATTTAATGTCGAAGAATTTTTCCATGCCGATGTCCGCGCCAAAGCCGGATTCGGTTAGCACGTAGCCATCGGGTCCCACCAGCTTGAGGGCAATCTGGTCAGCGACGATGGAGCTGTTGCCGTGGGCGATGTTGGCGAAGGGTCCAGCATGGACCAGCGCCGGGGTGCCTTCCAGCGTTTGCATCAGGTTGGGCATGATAGCGTCTTTCATGAGGACGGTGAGCGCGCCGCCCACGCCGAGGTCGTCGGCGGTGATGGCGTCGCCCGCTTTGCTCTGACCAATGACCATGCTGCCCAACCGCTCACGCATGTCGGCCAGGTCGGTGGTCAGGGCCAAAATGGCCATGATTTCGCTGGCCACGGTGATGTCGTAGCCGGTTTCCCGCTCGATCTTTTCTTGTGGGCCACGGCCAATGGTGATGCCACGCAGGAAGCGGTCGTTGGTGTCCACCACGCGCCGCCAGGTGATCGTTGCCGGGTCGATGTCCAGCCGGACAAATTTGCTGATTTCCGCTTCGGTCAGCTCATTGGGATCGGTTTTGTCGATGCCCAGTTTTTTGAGCCGCTTGATTTGCACGGGGGAGATTTTGCGGCTGCCATCTTTGTTTTCTGGGAAAAGCGCTTCGAAAAGACGGCCGTCATCCTGGTACGATTCGTGGTGAACGCGGACGTCAATCGCCGCAGCCAGCAGGTTGTTGGCGGCGGTGATGGCATGAATGTCGCCCGTCAGGTGCAGGTTAAAATCTTCCATGGGGATGATCTGGCTGTAGCCGCCACCGGCCGCGCCGCCCTTTATGCCAAAGGTTGGCCCCTGGCTGGGTTGGCGAATGCAGGTGAACACTTTCTGGCCCAGGTGGGCACCCAGCGCCTGGCTTAGGCCTACGGTGGTGGTGGTTTTGCCTTCGCCCAGCGGGGTGGGGGTGATGGCGGTGACGTCAATGTATTTGCCGTTGGGGCGGTCGGCCAGGCGCTCACGCACGGAGAGCCTGACTTTGGCTTTGTCGATGCCATACGGGACCAGCTCTTCGGGCAGCAGGCCAACTTCGGCGGCACTTTGGGTGATGGGCAGGGGGGTGGCTTCCTGGGCGATGTCGATGTCGCTGGGAACGGCCGTTTTCAAATTTGTAAGTTTGTGGGGCATAGTGGTTTCACTCCTTGAAAAATTAGACGCTAAAGCGTTGGTGGGTCAGGGTTACGCGAAAATTTGTCTGACAAATTTATAACCAGAGTGTGCCAAAATTTGGCGGATTGCCAAGTGACAAATGTCAATAGTTTTAATGGTTTTTGGCTTACGATTCAGCGCGGCGGCGGCGGCGTTCCCGGCGCGGCCGTGCGCCGCCTTCGCCTTCCTCAGCAGCCGGACGGTTGGCCATAATCCAGCTGGCGCAGTTTTCGTCGTGGCCCATCATTACGTCGGCCACCATGATGCCCTGCTTGATTTCGTGTTCGATCGGGTTGGTGATGGCCGAGGTGAGGCCGTGGGAGATGGCCATCGCCAGGAAACTGGCGTTAAGCGGCGGGCGGTTGGGCAGGCCAAAGCTGACGTTGCTGGCCCCGCAGCAGGTGTTGACTTTCAGTTCCGTCAGGCAGCGGTGTACGATGCTGAATACCTGCCGCCCGGCATAGCGCAGCGCGCCGATGGGCATGACGAGCGGGTCAATCAGCACATCTTCGCGCGGAATGCCGTGGTCCATGGCCCGCTCGATAATTTTCCGGGCCACGGCCAGACGCACGTCAGGGTCTTCCGAAATGCCGGTTTCGTCGTTGGAGATGCCGATAACGGCCGCACCGTACTTCTTGATCAGTGGCAGCACCGCTTCCAGCCGTTCATCCTCGCCGGTGACCGAGTTGACCAGCGGCTTGCCTTCGTAGGCTGCCAGGCCGCTTTCCAGCGCGGCTACAATCGAGGAGTCGATGGAGAGCGGCACATCCACCACGGACTGCACAATTTTGATCGCTTTGGCCAGGATGGCTGGTTCGTTGGCCAGGGGAATCCCGGCGTTGACGTCCAGCATGTGCGCCCCGGCTTCCACCTGGGCCAGGGCGTCGCTGATGACGCGGTCGTAGTTGTCGGCGGCCATTTCACGGGCCAGGGCTTTGCGTCCGGTGGGGTTGATGCGCTCGCCAATGATGGTAAACGGCCGTTCCGGCCCAATAATGACAGTTTTTGTTTTTGAACTGATGATGGTTTCCATACTTTTCCTTTTTCGTGTCGGTGATCCGTAATCGGTAATCCGTAATTGGTTTACCGATTACCGTTTACCGATTACGCTTGTCGCGCATGCGCGCCTTCTCATGCCCGCCGTCAAAACCCACCTGCATGGGGCGGGGCAGCAGGCCCGCTTCCTGAATAATTTCGGCGACCAGCTCTTCCTGCCGGTAGGCCATGACGTGCACGCCAGAGACGCCTTCAATTTCGCGCAGCTGTTGAATGATTTCGACGCAAATTTTCTTGCCTTCGGCCCGCTTATGCTCCTTGGGCGTCTGGCGCAGCCGCTCCACGATGGCATCGGGGATGTAGATGCCGGGCACTTTGCTGCGCATAAATTCGGCCGTTTTTTCCGAGCGCAGCGGGCCAACGCCAACCAGGTAAAACGCCTTTTCGTGCAGCCCCAAATCGCGCACTCGCTGCATAAATTCTTTGAAGCGCGGCACATCGAAACAGTACTGCGACTGGATAAAATCGGCCCCGGCTTCGATTTTTTTGGCCAGGCGCAGCGGCCGCCAGTCAAACGGCTGCACAAACGGATTAGAAGCGGCACCGAGGAAAAATTGGGGCGGCACGGTGAGTTTACGGCCGCTTAAAAACATCCCCTCGTCGCGCATAATTTTGGCGGTGCGCAGCAGCTGGATGGAGTCCAAATCAAAGACACGTTTGGCCTGCGGCTGGTCGCCTGCCGTTACGTCATCGCCGGTGAGGCAGAGCACGTTGCGCACGCCCATCGCCGCCGCGCCCAGCAGATCGCCCTGGATGGCGATGCGGTTGCGGTCGCGGCAGGAGACCTGGAAGACGGGTTCGTACCCGGCGCGGGTCAGCAGGGCACAGATGGCCACGCTGGACATGTGGCAGTTGGCCCCAGAGGCGTCGGTGGCATTGATGCCGTCGCACACTTCGGAGAGCACCAGGGCCGCGTCGTACACCTCCTGCGGATCGGCGCTGTCGGGGGGATTGAGTTCGGCCGTGACAGCAAACCGCCCAGAGCGAAGGACACGTTCAAGGCGGCTGCCGGATTTGTATTGTGTCATTGATTGTCCGTTTTGGTAATCAGTGATAAGTGAAAAGTAATAAGTGATAAGCCAACTTTTCACTTTTCACTTTTCACC
>CAUJGI010000086.1 GCA_963169155.1 Chloroflexota bacterium | reverse complement strand
TTCGCTTTTCCTCATGGCTGCTGCTGTTTTCGGTGGCGGGCATTGGCCAGCCACTGCTGTTTGTGATGAGCCAGCAGGTGCTGCACCACGATTGGCTGCGGCGGCTGCGCCACTTCCCCACGATGGTGCTGATTGCCATCGGCATGGCGCCGAACAACAGCCGGGCCATTTTGCAGGCCGTGTTCAGCCGCGACCACGACTTTGTGCGCACGCCCAAGCAGGGCAGCCAGGCCCACTCCCCGCTGCACGAGCTGAACTTTGATTGGATCATGCTGGTGGAGCTGGGGCTGGCGCTGTACGCCTGGGTTGGCGTGCTGCTGGCGCTGCACCAGCAAAACCACGGCCCGCTGTTTTTTCTGCTCACCTGCGCTTTGGCCTACAGCTACATGCTCACCCTCAACATGCGCGAATGGCGCTGGCATTGGCGGCAGCATCGGCGGGAAACGGCCGTATCGCCCCTGCCCTGAGTGAAACGTGAAGCGTGAAACGTGATGACTCAACAATTTCACGTTTCACGTTTCACGCTTCATTGCCCAATAAATCCTCAAAACAAAATAATTCTACAGAATGTTGAGATTCTTGAGGAATTTATTCAATTTCTCAATGAATTTTCCATTTTCTTTAAAAAATGCTTGACACGGGTCAAAAATTAAACTATTATTCGCCCAGTTGTTAATTTTATTTAGGCAGATATTAAGATTTACAATACGGGGCAAAGAAAATGAAATCAGTTCAATTTGTAGAACCCGTTGATGAACACACAAAGCTGGCGGTGTTGGTAGAAGTGGGCACGGTGGTGATACGGCCGTCTACCCACAAAGAGATCCACATTGAAGCCACCTACCGCCGTATGAACGTCTGGGTCGAGCGGCAGGGCAACACCGTTGTTGTGCGCGCCGAGCAGGAAGAAGATCTTTTGCAGCGCCTGGCGCACCTATTCAGCAATGACCATGCCAAGGCCGATTTGGTGATTGACCTGCCCGCCCACTGCGAGGTTGAGGCTAAAATCGTCACCGGGACGCTGGACGTGGCAGGCGTTTTTGCCCCTGTTTCCGCCCGCGTGATTACCGGTCAGCTGAAGCTAGAAGAGCTGGCTGGGGCCATCTACGCCAAAACCGTCACGGGGCAGCTGCTCTACACCGGCCCCTTAAGCGAACAAAACCACCGCTTTGAAACCGTCACCGGCGAAATTGTGCTCACCCTGCCCGCCGACACCAGCGCCGAACTATCGGCGCAGACCACCACGGGCAGCGTGCGCTGCCAGCTGCCGCTGAGCAACCGGCAGGAAGAGCGCCACTTTGTGGGCGGCAAGCTGCGCGGTACGTTGGGCAGTGGTGCGGGCCGGATCAAGGCCAAAATCACCACCGGCAGCCTGACCATTCGCAGCCTGAAAGAAAAAACGGCCGAACTGCCCGTCGAAAAATACACGTATGCCTGATCAATTTTGGGCGCTTTCTTAAGGTGTCTAGTATCATGGATTTCATCCGCACCCTGACATTTTAAGGAGAAAAGTTTCATGAATTCAGTCATTGGCCAATGCCCCATTTGCAACGATACCTTACACGTCACCCGGCTGCACTGCCGCAACTGTGACACAACCATCGAAGGGCACTTTTCGCTGGGGCGGCTGTACCAGCTCTCCCCGGAACAGCTCAGCTTCATCGAGACGTTCATCAAGTGCGAAGGCAAAATCAACCGGGTTGAGCAAGAAATGGGCATGTCTTACCCCGCCGTGCGCAGCCGCCTCACAGAAGTGATCGAGGCGATGGGGTACGAGGTTGGCCCGCCAGAGCCGGAAATCTCAGAAGGAACCCGACAGGCGGTTCTGGGAGATTTAAGCAGCGGCAAACTATCGGCAGAAGAAGCTTTAGCAATTTTACGCGGCGAAGGCTGAGGCGGTAATCGGTAAGCCGTTATCGGTTATCGGTAATCAGGAAGACTTTCTACCGATTACCGTTCACCGACCACCGACCACCGATTACCGCAACAAACGGCCGTCGCGACCAGGAGTATAGGAAATGACACACCCTAATAAAATTCGCGTGTTAGAGCCGTTTATCGGCATGGCTTTGTTTATTGTTCTCGCCATTTACGTGGTGAATGCGTTTAATACCGGCAACTGGTTTTGGTTTCGCGGCAACACAGTGAACGTACGGCCGTCCCGCATCATCGTGGTAGATCATGGCGAGCGCACAATTCTCACCACCGGGCACCCCGATTTTACCCGGCTGGTGGATGCGGCCACCCAATCTTTGAGCGAACTGAACAACTCAGGCGTCGTCGATGTTGGCCTTTCAGAGGCAACCCTGGCCGATTACGCCACCGATTCGCTGGTGCTGGAGCTGTACTTCGACAGCCCGGTGGTCTTTAATACGGCCGCTCGCACCGGCAAACCCACCCAACTGCTCATTCCCATCGAGGGACGGCACTCAGACAGTGGGCTGGTCTTTCGGGGCGACAAGGGCGCCTGGTGGTACGGGGCCGTGCGCATGGCCGATCCTCAGCCGCTGCTGCTGGCCCTGGAGCAGATGGGCTACGTGGTGGCCAGAACGCAGCCAACCGGTTAGTGAGTAATCAGGTAATTGAGGAATTACCCAATTACCTGATTACCCAATTACTTCATTACAAGTTGTTTACAAACTTTGGTCATTGACCCAGGAGCAAACTCATGAGCAAACCAAGCCGTATGGAAATTTTGGAACTGTTGAGCAACGGCAAGATTACGGCCGTAGAAGCCGCCAGCCTGCTCAGCGATATCAGCACCCCGGAAGAAGCAGCCCCACCGCCGCCACCGGAAAAATCGCCAGAACCGGCGTCGTTTAAGGAAGCGGAACCGGCCAGTGAAGGCGAAAACGGCCCAGAGCCGAGCTGGTTCCGGGTGCGGGTGTCTAACCTGGAAACGGGCAAAAACCGGGTCACCGTTAACATTCCGGTCCGCATGATGAAGTTCGGCCTGAAAATTGGCAGCCGCTTCAGCCCGGAGATTAACAATCTGGACTGGAACGAGCTGACCGGCATGATGCGAGATATGAAAACAGGCATGCTGGTGGATGTGCAGGACGAAGAAAGCAACGAACATGTCCAGGTATATTTAGACTAGAAGGTGATTCCATGAACCAGGAAAAGATAGTTACAGGCAAAGCGCCCCATATTGACATAATCGAATGCAATGGCGATCTGGTGGTGCGGACCTGGGCGGAAACGGCCGTTTCCCTCAAGGGCGACAACTTCGAAGTCAACCAGACCGATGAAACCATCGCCGTCTCCAGCCAGCGCGACCTCAAACTTACCATTCCCGTCTACAGCAGCCTGTCAGTTCGTTATGTCAATGGCGACGTGGCAATTAAGCTGGTGGAAGGGGATGTGGACCTGGTGGAAGTGAACGGCGACGCCGTGCTCACCGGGCTGAACAACGTCACCATCCAGACGCTGAACGCGGACCTTTCCGCCAAGAACCTCAACGGCGAACTGAGTATCGACATGGTAAACGGGGATGTTGCCCTGCGCAACATTGGCGGGCTGACCGTGCAAAGCGTGCAGGGTGACCTGGCGGCGCGCAACGTCAACGGCAGTGCCATGCTGCACCAGGCGTTTGGCGACGTCAGCCTGCGCACCGTCAACGGCGACGTGACCATCGACAGCGGCATGCGCGACGTGAACCTGCGCAATTTGGGCGGCCTGGTTACCATCCAGGGCATCCAGGGTGATATCCGGCTGTACGGCGGCCTGAGCGAAGCCGACCATTCCCTCAGCGCCGAGCGGGACATCATTGTGCGCTGGCCTCTCACCGCCCCACTCAACCTGACGGCCACCGCGCCTTCGATCAAAAACCGGCTGCCGCTGGACAAACAAACCGAGATGGAAAATACCCTGATCGGCCGTTTGGGTGATGGTCAAACCAACCTGACGCTGACGGCCAACGGCCGTATCCTCCTCAAAGAAGGGGATATTGTCGATCACCAAAAATGGGGTGAAGAGGCCGACTTTGAGTCCGAGTTTGATTTCGATTTTGCCAGCTTTGGCAGCCAGGTAAGCCAGCAGATTAACGAGCAGGTTTCCCAGATTACACAGCGGCTGGAATCGAAACTGGGGCCAGATTTTACCCAGCGCATGGCCGACAAGATCACGCGCAAGGTAGAACAGGCCACAGCACGGGCGGAAGAAGCCGCCGCCCGCGCCCGCCAGCGCGCCGAGCGACAGCGCCCGCCCCGGCC
>CAUJGI010000085.1 GCA_963169155.1 Chloroflexota bacterium | reverse complement strand
ATAAATCCCGTACCTTGGGGGCGAGAAGCTTGGTAGACGGCCGTTCCGCCATCGACCAGTTCACGTCTGCCGCCACATCTTCCTACACGTTCAGCGAATCGCTGACATACTCCAAATCAAAGTTGATACGAACCTTTTCCTGTTGCAGTTCTCGAACCACGCCAAGCAACTTTTTCAAAAAGCCCGCTTCCTTAATGACCAACCGATCAGCCTTTAGCTCCCATGCCTTCGAAGCAAACTGCGGATGGGCAGTTATGACGATCGTGGGCATGATGTTTTGCAGCTGAAGCTGTTCAATATCTTCCAGCAGCTGTAATCCCTCTTCATTTTTCTGGTCTTCATCCACCAGGCGCATATCGATGATAGCCAGGTGGAAATGGTCGGTTTCGAGGGCGGATTTGGCTTCGCGGTAAGAGGTAGCCAGGCGAACGACGTACCCTTCTTCTTTCAACCAGCGGGTGATAGGGTCGTACGAACTTTCATCATCCTCTACCAGCAAGATTCGAAATTGATGTGTCATTTGTTCAGGCATCGACCAATCCCTCCTGGGCAGCAGGCTCCTGGCTGGTGTGCAGCGGCAGGCTGAGGGTAAAGGTTGTGCCTGTGCCGGGTTCGCTTTCTAGCTGGAGCGTGCCATTGTGGACTTGTGCTATGAGTTGGCAGTGGAAAAGCCCAACGCCGTGCATTTTGTGTGCGGCGTCACTTTTTGTGGAAGTGCCAAAATTGAAGACGTTTTCTTGCAGCTCTTTGGCAATGCCTTTGCCATTGTCCTGCACGGTTAGAAGAATGTGGTTGTCGTCGGCAACGGCCGTTACCGTCACCTGCCCCTCGCGATCGGTAGGAATAGCGGTGAAAGCGTTGACCAGCAAGTTCTTCAGCAGCAGTTCGATCCACAAGCTGTCTCCCTGGACCTTGGGCAGATCGGGGGCGATTTCCTTGGCAATGGTCACATGCAATGGCTTTTGCGGCTTGCTCTGGCCGATGGCATCTTGAACCAGCGTCGCAACCTCAATCATCTCAGGTCGATATGCGCCCGTGAACACAAAATCTTTCAAACGGCCGCTAATTTTATCCGTGATCTTGGCGCTTTTTTGCAGATTGGCCAGTGGGGCCGAGATGTCCCGGTTGTTCTGATACTTTTCGGTAATTTCATCGACGAGGTCGGGGAATGCGGCAACGGCATTGTTGATGTCGTGCACCAGGCCAGTGGCCATCATCGCGGTTTGCCGGGTGAGTTCCAGGGCACGCGCGTGCTGGAACTGCCGGGCGTTTTTTACGGCCAGTGCGGTGTGTTTGGCCAACGTCACCAGCAGCTCCTGGTCATCAATCGTAAAAGCGGCCAACTCATCGCTTTCTACGAGTAAAATGTAACTCACTACCTCATCAATCGCGATAGGAATGCCGATTTGTGACTGGGTGGTGGCCACGGCCGGGATATAGTCGATGTCGCGACTCACATCTGGCACCAGGCTGGGTTCGCCGGTGGCCAGTACACGCCCGGCGATGCCGCGCCGTTTGTCCAACCGGGTGCGGAAAGTGTCTTCCAGCAGGGGCACATCGATCCGGTAAAACTGCTGGGTATTGCTGGTAACCGCCACCTCGTTTTTGTCTGGCAAATGCTCTACGATGCAGGCGTTATTGGCCTTGGGGAAAGCGGCCAGAATCTCTTGAATCAAGTTGCGGAAGATGAGGTCAATTTCCACACTGGCGCTGATGATGGGCGTGATGTGCGACACGGTGGACAGCCGCTGCTGGCGCTGTTCGGCTTCAGTGTGCAGGCGCGCCCGCAAAACGGCCAGGGCGGCCAGCTGGGCAAACAGCTCCAGCGTGCCGCGATCCCCTTCGCTAAACGGATTCTGGAATTTGTAGCCAAAAAACATGCAGCCGACGCGATTTTGCCCAATTTCCAGGGGTAATGCGGCCGCAGCCTGGTACCGATTTGTGGCCGGAAAGGCCTGGCGCAGCTGCGGCGTTTTTTCGATGTTGGAGAAAAATTTGCCGCTGGGCCGGTCCCAGGCCGACATGACTATCTGGTTGGGTTTGCCGGAGAGGGGAACGGCCGTTGCCTGCGGCTGGCTGCTGGAAACAGAGGTAGCAATGTAGCGCATCGTTTCCGGGTCCTGGTAGTAAAGGGCAATGGCATCCACCGCCTGCAGCGCATTCAGCGCCTGGGTGATGATGGCGGCCAGCAGCTTGGCCAGGTTGGCCTCATGGGCCAGCCGCTGCGACAGGCTGCGCAGTTCGCGCATCGTCCGGCTGCGGTCTGCCTCCTCAAGGTTTACGGCCAGGCGGCTGGCCAGTTTTTCCAGGAACCGGCGGTGTTCTTTTAATCCCTCGCGCTCCGGGCTTTCCAGGTAGAGCACGGCCAGGGTGTTGCTGGCCACTTTGACGGGAACAGCCAGGGCACTGCGGGATTCGGGGAAAAAGCGGGTGCGAAACTGGCCCGTCTCTGGGCGGCCCGCGTTGGCTATGACCTGCGTGGTGCCCTGCGTGTACGCCTGGGCAATCAGGCCGCCCGGCAGCGTGTCGATCTGGCGGGAGTGAAGTTTGCCAGAGGCCAGCAGCTGATAGATGCCCCAGGCGCCTCTTGGTTCATCGCGAATTAACAAGATGCGCGGTGCCTTGGTATATTCTTGCGCCCGGCGCAGCGCCAGCAAAATGCCGTTTTCGATGCCTTCGTCGGTGCGGAAGTAGGCACCGCTAGCAAAAAGCTGGTCTAGCCCTTTCATTTCCATCGTGCGCCGGTCGAGATTGTACTGCACCTGCTGGTAGGTGCGGGCGCCCGGCAAGGCAATGGCCACAAAGTTGGCAAACACTTCCAAAACGGTTTTCTGCTCGTCAGTAAGCTGGTGTGGGTGCAGCCAGTTCAGATAAAGCAGGCCGACAGGAACCGCAGCGGAGCCAAGCCGGATGCCGGTGAAGGCGCGAATGCCTTCGCGGGGCAAAAAGGTGCTGGTCTCGATGCCCAGGCGTAGTTTGGGGGCAACGGCCGTCTCTATATCGGCCACCGCCACCTGCCCCTGCTGCAAAATGGTGGCAGCCAGCCCCTGGGCCGGGCGTGGTTTGTCGGAGGGGCAAACGGCCGTACGGGTGCCAACGGCCGTAACATCTTTGGGTTCATACCGGTACGAATGGTTGTCCTGGGTAGGCTGGAGTGGGTACACCACCACGCTGTCCGCCTGAAACAGCTCCTGGGCGGAAAGCACCACCGTTTCCAGCAGCTCTGCCACCGACTGCGTAACGCGGTTGTTGAGCGTCTTTTCAATATCCAGCAGCTGCCGCCAGTTGTTGGTGCGCTGCCGTTCTACCACCAGGGCGCGGGCATTTTCCAGCACCAGCGCCACCTGGTTCACAAACGTCTGCAGCAGTTCAAACTGCTCCTGGGTGATGGGTTCTGGTGAAAATTTATTGTCCACGTACAGCATGCCAAAGGTGTGTTCGCCTGAAGTCAGCGGCACGAGGGCAAACTCGGCCGGCGCGTCAATGGCCTGGATCAGCTCTGGCGGAAGTCCGTTGCGGGGCAGCTGGCTGCTGCTAAACAGCGCTTCGCCCAGCTTGAGCTGGTGCAGCACCAGGTCGGGCGCGGGGGCATACAGGGGCAGGCGCAGGCGCTTGAGGGCATTGCGCAGGGGGGAGGTGGTGGGATGGGTAACGGCCGTTTCCACAAACAGCGTTTCGGGCGGATGCTGCAGCCACATCTGGCGCTCGGTTTCGGCGTTTTGCTGCGTGAGTTGGCCCACGGCAAACGGTACCATCAAACATTGCTCGTTTTCGTTGAGCAGGAACAGGGCGGCCCGGTTGAAGTCCAGGCCGTACGGCGACGTGATGCCGGTGAGGGTCAGCTGCAAGATGCGCGATTCGGGCCATTCCCGGTGATGCAGCATCTGCGTCAGCAGGGTGTTGAGCCGGTTCAGCTTGGTGACGCGGGTCTCGGCCGCGTAGAGCAGGCTGGCGTAGTGGGCCCGCTCTTCAATGACACGGGCGGCTTGCTGCAAAAAGCTGACGAGCTGCATCACCTCTTCGCGCCGCTGATAGGGGGATTGCGGCGAGACCAGTTTGCCCAACGAAACCAGCCCGAGCGGCCGGCCTGGCTTTAACTCTGTGTGCAGCGGGATGAGCAGGCGCATGTCATCCTCGACGGGCACCACGGTGTAATCGGCACCGTGCAGGGCCTGCATTTCGGGACCATGCGGGTTTTGCAGCCGGGCTTCTTCGGCCATTTCGAAATGGGTGGGGTAAAAGCAATCGAGTCGGCTTTCTTGCCAGGTGTACAGGCGCAGCTCGCTGTGGGGGAAGGCGGCAGACAGCCCTTCGGCCAGGGTGTTAAAGGCTCCGGTGGCGTTGTCGCTGGCGTGCATGGCGTTGAGAACGGCCGTAAATAAAGCCGCGCGTACCTGGTTATTTCCTTCGTTTAGGGCCCGACCTAAATATTCAAACGCTTGCCGCCAACGGCCGTTGAGCGCATAAAAGCCACCCACGCGCACCAAATCTAAATGTTTTTGCAGCAGCTGGCCCCAAATCTCGTTTTTCAGGCGGTATTGATCACCTTCCCGCGCAAAGATACCGCTCAAATCGAGCAGGTTGGGGAAAACGTCGACGGGCAGCGGCACCTGGCTGAGGTGGATCGCCCCCTGCTCTAACATCGTCAGGGTGCAGTGCAGCAAATTGGTGTCGCTTTCCACCTGGCGCAGAATTTCTTCTATTTTGGGATTCAGGGGATTGTTTAAAAAGGTATCGATGGCGTCGGCAACACGCGGCGGAGTGAGTTCGGTCTGGCCGCGCCGCCCCATTTGTTTCAGGCAGAGGCCTAAGATGTGTTCCAGTAGGACCAGGTCGCCGCCGGTTTGGTGCAGCAGCGTTTTTACTGCCAGCGGCTTGGCCGTCACCTCGGCCCGTTGGCAGGCGGCCAGGGTGAAGGCCATCTGCTCCTCGGCATCCAGGTCATGAATCCAGACCAGGTCAGAGATGGGCAGGAAGCGGGTGGGAGCGACACGGCCGTTTTCTGCCAGATCCAGCGCCCCGCCAATGACGGCTAAAAATTTGGGACCACTGTGGAGGGATACGGCCGTAACCAAATCGGCCAGCGTGTTGAGCAGTGATAAAACAACATTCGGCGGGGCGGCATTCAAATTATCGATAAACAGCACCAGCGGCCTGTCCAGCCGTCGCACCAGCATCATCATGCCTTCCCGGAACTCACGCGCCGTTTGCATCAGCTCTGGATCGGTGGGGGTGTCCATGGGGAACAGTTCGCGCTGCAGCCAGCCAAACAGCGCTGCGTACACGTCCACCTCGCTTAACAGCAGCAAGTCGGTGGAAAGCTTGACCAAGAAGCTGGCTTCCCGCGTGTGCGGCAAATTGTTGATGCTGATGTAGCGAACCTCGTGCGTGCCGTGCTCTTGCAGCAGCTGCGCTGCGCCCAACATCAAGGCGCTTTTGGAACGACAGCGCGGCCCCAATACCCGGGCGCATCGGCCTGCCTGCAGCGCCTGAAAAATGGCGTGCAAACATCCTTCTTTGTAGACAGGCAGATGGGAAATCTGGTGATTGGGATAGAGCATGTTCATTCTTTTCTACTCCCCTACGGCGCAGCAGGGAATGCATCAATGCCAAACGGTAGGACTCAGCGTTTTGCTAACATCATTCATTTAGCCACAACTTCTTCAGAAATGGACCAAGGACGAACTGTCACAGCGAAGGAAGGTACGTTCTCCAGCCAGGATCATAACCAACTTGCCGTTAGTCTATTTTAGGGTCCTGCCAGGCCGGTAACCTGACAAAAAGGTGATAGAAAAATGGTTGACAGCTTACAGAAATTACAAACGGCCGTCTGTCTCTCCTAACGCTTCGGAACAACCGGGCGAGACTGGCGGGGATAAGGCCGTTCTTCCGCAAAAATGGTTTCCCGCCAGCCTCGCCTCTACACCGCCTCGCGGACAATGCGGATGCCTTCTAGCGCCGGGATGCGGTTTGGCTGGGAGGAACGGCCGTCTAAAATGGCCATGTCCACGTACAAATCCACCAGAATTTGCAGCAGCTCCAGGACCTGCCGCCGGGAACGTGCCGCTGCGTCGGCTGCCCTGCCCGAATGGTTTTGCACCAGCGTCAGGCTGTGATGCAGCGCCTGGATGCGCAGGCGGTCCCGGGCGTAGCGCCGTTTGCTGCTCAGGGCATTCAGCAAAAACTGGCCGACGCGTAGGGCCGTGTTCAGGTGGCGCACCAGCTCGCGGTGGGCCACAAACTCAGACTGCATGCTCTGTTGAGAGGGGTCCAGTTGTTCCCTGGCCCGAGCCAGGGCGGTTATCAGCTGCTGCATGGAACCGGCAAATTCTTCAGCGAAGGGAAGTCCTTCCAGCGAAGCCGTCAGCTGGTTGGCCAGGCTGATAATTTCTTCCAACAGCGGCTGCTGCCGGGTCGATTGGGTGGGGTTGTCCACATGAGCCTTGGTCATAAGCAGCGCATGTTCCATTTCGGTGGCCAGCCCTTCGGCGGTGCGGTCCTGAACCAGGTTGAAAAAACGGCCGATTTCCACCCCATCGTCCGCGCTAAACGGCAGCCGCCGGTCCAGGTCTAGCAGCGAGTAGGCGCGCCGTTGGGCCCGCTCCTGGATGATCTGGCGCAGCCGCTGGCTGGCGGGATGGTTCATGTCCAGCTCAGGCAGGATGAGCCAGTCATCGAGCAGCTTGTGCTCAATCTGCCATTGGAGCGATTGGACGAGGATGACGTCTGCGTCCAGTTTTGGGGAAGACGCCAGCTGAAAGTGGCCATCCTTGAAGAACCAGTAGCCTGCGGCCGCGTCGTTTGGCCCGGCAGCGGCGGCGTTGAGGGGGTGACGCGTGGTTTCTTGGGCGGTGGGCAGGCGAAAGCGCCAGGAGCTGTTTTCCCGTTCCGTGAGCCAGTTACAAAATGCCTGGGCATCAGACGGCCGTACCCCGGCGGCGGGCAGCTGCCCTTCACCGCTGGCAAACTGCATCTCCGGCCAATGATCTGGCTGGCGATAGCTGCCCTGTGCCCGCAGCTCATCGAGGAAGAGCTGGTATTCGGCCTGGGTTACCAGCGAGCTGTCGGCGTAGGTGCTTTCGTCCAGGCGCACCAGACGGCGAATCCGCAGCTGGAGCAGCACCTCCGCGCCAATGCGGCGGATTTCTGGGTTGTCATTTTCGATGCTGTGCACCAGTTCGGCCGGAATCTTGCGGAAGTCGTCTTCCACTTCCAGCGCTTCTTCGATGCATTCCACGGCCAGGGTGAGCGCGGGGATGGAGGCCGTTTCGCGCATGACGCAGGCGCGGATGATGTTGGTGGCGTTGGTTTGGGCGGCGTAGAGGCGGATCGTTTCATGCCACCAGGAATCATCCACGTGGTCCAGCAGCACCTTTTCCAACCGCTGATCTTTGAGATGAACGGCCGTTAAATATTCCTGGAACGTCTGGTGGGCAAAGCTGTACACCCCGGCCATGTGCTCGATGAGCAGGCCGCTGGTTTCGGTGATCATTTGCAGGAACTGTTCGCTGCTGGTTTGCGGATGCACCCGCTTGAGGGCGGGGTCGATGATGTCGGCGGCGTCGGCGCGGGTGATGTTGCGCAGATTGCGCCGCATCATTTCA
>CAUJGI010000084.1 GCA_963169155.1 Chloroflexota bacterium | reverse complement strand
AGCTGGCGCTGGTGGTGTCGTATAAGGCAGCGCCCTGTCCCACGCTGGCAAAAGTGACCCAGGGCTGGCCTAAATTATCGAGGGTGAGGCTGGAAACGGCCGTTTCCGGCAGTTCATCCACCACTTCCCAGCCGGTGGGTCTGAGGCGGCTGACGCCCGCAGCGGTAGCCAGCCACGGCTGCCCATCCGCCACCAGCAGGTCGATGAGGTCGTTGGCGGGAATGTCGTTGGGCGGGGTGAAGCTTTGCCAGCTGCCGGAACTGTCTTGCCGCAGCAGACCCTCCCGGCTGCCCAGCCAGAGCGCGTCGGCAGTGGGCAAGATGGCGCTGATTTGCTCGTGGGGTGGGGCAACGGCCGTGGCTGCCGGAATGCCGCTGCTCAAGTCAAACCGGGTCAAGCCCAGCCCCTGGTCGCCGTAGCTCAGCCAGACGGACCCGTCGGCGTTGGCGGCGACGCGGCGGACGTCTTCGCTGGCCAGGCCGTCGGCGCTGGTTAAGAGCTGCCAGCCGCTGCCATCGTACATTGTGAGCCCCGCCTGGGTGGCAGCCCAGAGACGGCCGTCGGGCGTCACGGCTACATCCTGCACGGTGTTGATCGCTTCACTGCCGATCTGCGCCAGGCTGTCCCAGGAACGGCCGTTAAACCGCACCACGCCCTCGGTGGTTCCGGCATAAATCGTAAGGCCGTCGGGGGCCAGGGCCAGGCTGGTGACGTTGTTGCTGGGCAGCTGCAAGAGGGTGCGGCTGCGGTTGTAGCTGAACCAGCGACGGCCGTCGTAACGGCCAATGCCATCGGCCGTGGCGGCCCAGACGGTGCCGTCGGCCCCTACGGCCAGGTCGCGCACGCTGTCGCCCGGCAGGCCGTCGGCGCTGGTAAAGGTTTGCCACGCCGTACCATCGTACCGGCTGACGCCCGCCGAGGCCGTGCCGACCCAGATGGAGCCGTCGAGACCGACGGCCACGCTGGTGGTGCGGTTTTCTGCCAGGCCGTGCTCACTGGTGAATTTGGCTACGTCGCCCGTGCGCTCGTCCCAAACCAACAGACCGCCGTCGCTGGCGGCCCAGAGCAGGCCGTCGCGCCGGGCCAGGTCGTTGAGTGGGGCTGCGTGGCTGTAGCTGGTGAAGTTGGGCTGGATGACGGTCGGGGTAGGCAGGCGGGTCCAGGTGATGGGTGGGGCGGAAACGGCCGTGCTGCTCAAAATCGGGTAGCGGGTGATGAGGTAGGCCAGACCGCCCAGGCAGAGGAACAACAGCAAAATGCCGCCCAGCAGGAGCCAGCGGCGCACAGCACGGGGCAGCGGCATCGGTTAAACTTTGGGCTGGCGGGTTTCCTGCACCAGCAGGGCCAGGGCGGCCCCCAGCAGCAGGGTCACCACGGTGGTGATGACCACGCTGACCAGGATGCTGCTGCCGGACAAATTCAGGTAGTTGGTGAGCAGGGCGCGGGAACCGATGACGTGCATGGCAATCGAGAGCACAATCATGAGGCCGCTGGTGAGCTGCCAGCGGGTGGAATTTGCCTCCATGTGCCGGGGCGTGAGGGTAGCGTTTTTGGGGCGGGCGGGATCGTAGTAGAGGGGAACGGCCGTACCCGGCTTAAACTGCAAGCTCAACTCCCTGGCCCACGCCTTGCTGCCTTTGCTCTGCCCGTTGGGGCCAATGGGGCGCTGACGGCTGGTGTAGCTGGTTTCGCCCACCGCGTAGGCAATGTCAACCTCTGGCTGGTACTGCTGCCCGCTTTGCAGCAGGTGCACTTCGGTGACCTGCCCCCGCACTTGCGGCCAGCTGACAGCCCGGCGTGTTTCGGTGAACTTCATTACTACCGTCAGCACCGAGATCACCGGGGTGATAAACATGAGGAGAAGAACAAACAGGGAGAAGATTGCCATTTTGGGTCCACCAGGTGGTTGGATTTGGGTTTTCAGGAGGTTGACAATCCGTGATGGTGAAACGTGATGTCACTCCGGTCACGTTTCACGCCAAATCCCACGAAATCCCAAAGAGCCTTGCCTTTATGGTTGCGCATAAATCCGGTAAATAAAGCCGCCTTTGTCATCGCTGACGTAGAGGGCACCGTCTGAGCCAACGGCCACATCGACGGGACGGCCATCGGCGTTACCATCACTATTTAACCAGCCTGTGGCAAAATCTTCAACTGGTCCGGCCGGTGCACCGTTAGCCATTGGTACCCGGACCACTTTGTAGCCCGTGGGCACGCTGCGGTTCCACGAGCCGTGGAGGGCCACAAACAAATCACCCTGGTACTCGGCGGGAAAAGCGCTGCCGATGTAGAACGCCAATCCCAGCGGTGCCGAATGGGCCTGGATGGTCACGGCGGGCTGCCCAACCGACTCACAAGCGCCGTCGAAACCAAATTCGGGGTCAACGATGGTGCCGCTGTGGCATGAAGGCCAGCCGTAATCTGTGCCTTCTTCAACCTGGTAGATGGTTTCCGGGGGAATGTCGTCGCCGAGCAGATCACGGCCGTTGTTGGTAACCCACAATTGGCCAGTATCGGTATGCACCGCCAGCCCTACGGCGTTGCGCAGGCCGCTGGCATAGATCTGCTCCCCGGTAAGCTGGTCTTGCCCCACAGGGCTGTCGTAGCTGGTGATGGCGGCGCGGCGCGGGTCTTCTTCTTCACAGACGTTGCAGGTGGACCCGGCGGAGAGGAGCAAACGGCCGTCGGGCAAAAAAGCAATTGTGCGGCTGCTGTGCTGGCCGGATGGGGTGTAGGTGTCGATGAGGGGGGTGTGGGATTCAGCCACGCCGTCGCCGTCTGCGTCGGTGAGGCGCACCACGCCTTCGGGCACTGTGACGTACCAGGTGCCTTCGTGGTAGACCAGGTTGTGCGGGTTGTTCAGCCCCTCGGCCACCATACGAATCTCATCAGCCTGGCCATCACCGTCAGCATCAGGCAGGGCAACGATACGGTCGTTGCCCCGGTCGGCCACGTACAGCACGCCGTCTGGTCCCACGGCCATAAAGCGCGGGCCGCTCAGCCCGCTGGCGAAAATCTGCACGGCAAATCCCTCGGGCACCGAGACGTTGGCTATGGCCGCTTCACTCAGCATACCGGCCAGGTTGATTTGTTGGCGGGCGTAGAGGTAGATGGTAACGGCCGTTGCCCCACAAATCCCCAATACCACCAACAATCCGGTTAACCATCTTTTCCGCCGCATACATTACCTCCACGCTTTTTGTTTGGATTTTAGTGTAAGGGGAGGAACGGCCGTGCTCCACTTTTTACAAGAAGCGCTAATCTTTGGATGGAAGCAATTTTTACGCCAAGGCGCTAAGGGCAAGCCCTATCCCTTAGTGCCTTGGCGTGAGATTTACTGAAAGTGCTGTTCAATCTTTATGCAGCACCGGGTACAGGTCGGGCACAAAGGTTTGCTCGTTCATCGGCGGGCGAATGTACCCCGTTTCCTTTTCGCGTGTCGCCAGTTCAAACGGTTCCGGGGTGATGTTTTCATACGCGATTGAGCTGAGGATGTGGCTGATGCAGTTGAGGCGAGCCCGCTTTTTGTCATCGGAGGGCACGACGAACCAGGGACATTGCTTGATGTCCGTGTGATCAAACATCACGTCTTTGGCCCGCGAATACTCCATCCAGCGGTTGCGCGACTCAACGTCCATCGGGCTGAGCTTCCACCGCTTCACCGGGCTGGTCAGGCGCGACTGGAAGCGGCGTTCCTGCTCCTCATCGCTGACGGAGAACCAATATTTCAGCACGATGATGCCGGAGCGCACCAGCATGCGTTCAAATTCAGGGCAGGAGCGCAAGAATTCGCGGTACTGGTCTTCGGTGCAGAACCCCATGACACGCTCGACCAGGGCGCGGTTGTACCAGCTGCGGTCAAACAGCACAATCTCCCCGGCGGCGGGCAGCTGGGCCACGTAGCGCTGAAACCACCACTGGGTCCGTTCGCGGTCGCTGGGGGTGCCCAGGGCCACAATGCGGGCAATGCGGGGATTCATCTGCTCGGTGATGCGTTGAATGACGCCGCCTTTGCCCGCCGCATCACGCCCCTCGAAAATGATGACCACGCGCAGTCCTTTGCCCTGTACCCAATACTGCAGCTTGATCAGTTCCTCCTGCAAGCGGGCCAATTCCCGACTGTAAAACTTGCTTTTTAGTTTGCCGTCTTTACACAGGATGCTTTTGGTTTTGGGGGTGGTTACGGCCGTTTCTCTTCCCGAATTTTCTGCTGCCATTGCTGTCTCCTCCTTTGCTGGCTGGGGCAAAATTAATCTATGGATGAGAGTTGTTAGTACGAAATGCCTATGACCCTTGTGCTACCTATTTGAATCGATTAGACTTTACGAAGTTGTAAGGCAGGTTGTAAGGTGTATTTTAGCCCATCGCCTACCATTCTGAACAAACTGCAACTGCATAAAACAGTTTTGTTTGGATCACTCGCTGAAGTTTTGCCAACGCCAACCCACCTGGCGCTGTTTGGAAGAGACACATTTTTCTGATAATCTTCGTCGTTCCATTTAGTATAACACACTGAATTTCTACTTTGGGAGGTGCCGTGATGATCCGTTCGTATGTCCCGTTTACTACGACAGAATGCGCCTGGCATTATTTACCAGTTACCACCACTGCCTGGCAGCGCCCCAGAAGCTATCCGCCAGAGGTACACCGTATACTCTTGCCCGTTAAGCTGGAGCATCTTTCTGATATGCTGGTAACCTCGGTGCTGGATTTTGCCGCCAAAATCAAGAAGGATTTGGTGCTGTTGATTATTCGCGAAGATAGCGACTTTGATCGGGAGATGTTGTTTTCGACGCTGCGCGGCTTTCAGGCCCATGCGCAGCGTTTTGGCGAGATTTCATTGACGATAGATACGGCCGTTGGCTTCAATGACCAGACGATATCCTGCTATGCCGACCGCTACGGCGTGGATGTGGTCATCTTGGCCAGTCAGCTTTCTGAGTTTGAGGGGAAAGATAAAGAAAAATTTGCCGTGTTTACCAGCACCAGACAACCGCTGGTTTAGCGGTACAGACATTTCCATAAAAAAAGCCGGTGCTGCTCTTTCTGCAGTTCCGGCTTTTTTTTGCTTCAATTCTTAGGGTGCGTTCAGAATTAACTTTGGACATTTGTGCGTCAAAGCACCCTAAAAGCTCATCCGTCAATTCCATATTTATAAACGGATGAGCCCTTAGGGCGTTTCAAACTCCGTGTAAATTTCCACAGTGAAACCCATTGGATCGAGCGCCAGCAGCTGTAATGCACCTGGACGTGGGGCGACAGGTTCCGGGTTGAAGCGAGAATAACGGCCGTTTTTCAACTGTTGCGTGATGAGGTCAAAAGACGGCCGTTCCACCTTTAGCACCCAAGATTCTGCATGAAGGTCGCCGCCCTGGTAGCCCGGGTTCCGGGCAAATTGGGTGGTAACCGGCAATGGGTCGGCTGCTCGGATGAACACCAGCTGTACCTCGCCCAGCTGGTAGGTCAGCCAACCATGCTCCGCATCGCTGCGAAAGTAGGTCTCGTTTAGGCTCAGGCAGTCCGTATAAAAATGGCGCATCGTTGCCACATCGTTGCACCAGCGAAAAATGGTGTTGAGCTCAACTTTCATTTTGTCCTCCAAGAATAACCATAACCTCATCGTTTGCTTCTATTTGGGCCAGCTGAAGGGCGGTTTGCCCGTTGGCATCTGGCTGGTGCGGATTGGCACCAAATTTGAGCAGCAGCTGGGCCATCAGCACGTTGTTGCGGTGGGCGGCTTGATGAACGGCCGTATACCCCCCATCTTGCGCCGCATTCACCTCGGCCCCTTTTTCCAGCAGGGCACGCAAAATCGCCAGGTTGCCGTGGGTGGCGGTGGCGTGCAGCGGCGCAATTTGCATCTTGTTTTTGGCTACCGCGTTAACGTCGGCCCCCTGTTCGATGAGCCAGAGTGCGGCCGTTTCCTGGTTGAAGTAGCAGGCCAGCTGGAGCGGCGTAAAGCCATCGCGGGCAGAGAGGTTCAGGTAGCCGGGCCATGCCTCGGCCAGAGTGTGCAACCGCGCCACATCGCCCAGCGCGGCGGCGGCAAAGACGTCTGGTTCAGCTCCGGCAGCCAGCAAAGCATCAACGGCGGCCGTTTTCCGCTGGTAAATGGCGTTCATCAGCAGCGGCAGCCCGTTTTGGCCGATGGCTCCGGCCAACGCTGGATGAGCGGCCGTAATTTGTGCGATGGTCTGGGGGTCGTTGTTGTTGACGGCCGTTTCTAACCGGTGGCAATCTGATACGACTTGCTGGAGAACGGCCGTGCGCTCCACAATGATCGTGGCTAGCGCCTGCTGTTCGGCCTGGCCCAGCGCTGGTGCGCCAAGTGTCGCATTTTCTACGCTGGCCAGCGCACGGAAAATCAGCCGCAAAAAGCGGCGGGCTTCCGTTTCCGGGCGGTTGAGCAGCAGCAGGGTCTTTTCGATTTGCACCAGGTGCTGGCGCAAATGGGCCTCGAAGCGGTGCAGCCGGTACTGCAGCGAATACGCTTCCTCTTCCCACCAGATTGGTGATGGTCCAAGAAACTGCTCATCGGTCAACTCTGCCAGTTCGGTGAGAATACGCTGGTGAAATTCATCGTAATGCTGCCGGATAGCAGCCAGCGGCTGGTTATCGATAATGTCGTAAAAAGCATCCAGGCTGCCAGTGACCCGCTCTACCTCGCCGTCGGGGAAGGTAAACGGCCGTGTTGCCCCTGCCTGCTGCTGCGCCAGGCCAGAAATGATGAGGCTGAAAAAGGTGCGTTCCGCCTCAAAAACATGGCCCAAAATGATGCGCAGCGGCCACTCTCCGGCGGCTGGCTCCTGGTCAAAGGCGGCATCGGAGATGCCCAACAGGGTT
>CAUJGI010000083.1 GCA_963169155.1 Chloroflexota bacterium | reverse complement strand
GCTTTGCACGACAATATGGTGGCGGTGGTCAGCCATCTGCCCTACATGGTGGCTGCGGCGCTCATGCGCAATGCCGCCCAACTGGGGGATGCGCGTCTCTGGTCAGTCAGCTCTTCTGGCTTTCGCGACACGTCGCGGGTGTCTGGCACTGATCCCCGGATGATGCTGGACATTTTGCTGACAAACAAAACGGCCGTTCTCCAGCAAATCGCCCACTACCAAACGCAGCTGGCCGACGTCGCCGCCCTCATCGAAGCGCACGATGAAGATGCGCTCTTGCAATGGCTGACGGAAACCCAACAGGCATATTGGACGTATCGGCAGGCAAAGAAAGATAGTTAACGAGGAGAAAGACCAGACAGGTTTACGGAGCTGCTTGATTATAAAATAGCTCTGTTTTGCAAAGTAGCTGGATTGCAAAAATGGATTGAAAACCTGTCTGGTCTGGAAAACAGGAGAAAACTTATGTACATGCTCGTTATGGTGTTGGACGACACGGCCCATTTAAATGATGTGCTGACCGCCTGGGACCAGGCAGGCGTGAGCGGCGTGACGATTACTGAGAGCACTGGTTTGAATCGCGTGCTGCAGCGCCACAGCCCTGACATGGCCTTTGTGGGCTTCAGCCAGCTGTTTGGCAGCGGTCGGGTGGGGCACAACACCCTGTTTACCGTAATTGACAGCCTGGAGATGGCCGAAACGGCCGTTGCCGCCACCGAAGCCGTCCTGGGCGACCTTACTC
This sequence comes from Chloroflexota bacterium, assembly GCA_963169155.1. GTDB lineage: Bacteria > Chloroflexota > Anaerolineae > Promineifilales > Promineifilaceae > Leptofilum. The sequence goes on along the minus strand of CAUJGI010000083.1, from coordinate 2,417 downwards.
AGCCCAACAAAGGCATCATTTTTGCCCTGCCCGTCGCGAAGACGTGGGGACTGACTTTGAAGAGATGACAGGGTGACAAGGTGATAAGGTGACAGAGTGAATTACTAATTTACCCAATTACTTACTTACACTTCACTCGCCACTCGCCTGTCACAAACTAAAACTATGGTCTGGTTACAATTTCTCCTCAGTTCGGCCGTTGTGGTGTACGCGGCCATTAAATTAGCCGAGTATGGCGACATCATTGCCGTGCGCACCAGGCTGGGCGGTCTGTTTGTGGGCACCATTTTTTTGGCCGGGGCTACTTCCTTACCCGAACTCATTGCCTCGATCAGCGCCTTCCAGGTGGGCTATCCTAACCTGGCCGCGGGCAACTTTTTTGGCAGCAATATGGTCAATATGATGCTGCTGGCCCTGGTGGACCTGATCAACTACAAGGTGCCCCTGCTGCGCCGCATTGCCGTCAGCCACGCGCTAACCGCCGCGCTGACCACCATTTTGATGCTCGTTGCCATCATCTCCATTCTGGATGGGGTGGATTTGAAGATTGGCTGGGTGGGGGTAGACAGCCTGGTGCTCATCGGGCTGTACTTTGGTGGAATCTGGCTCATTCAGCGAGAAAATCGCAGCCCGGTGGAGCCGGTGCCCGTCTCCGAGCCTGCCGCAGATTTCCCCGGCTTGCGGCGCGGCGTGATTGGCTTTTCTATTTCGGCCGCTGTCCTTGTCGCCGTTGTGCCCATGCTGGTAAGCGCCAGCACCGAAATCGCCGAGATCACCGGCCTGGGCACGGGTTTTATCGGCACCGCGCTGCTCAGCCTGGTGACCTCGCTGCCCGAGCTGTTTGCTGCCCTGGCCGCCATGCGCATGAACGCCTACGACATGGCCGTGGGCAATCTGCTTGGTTCCAGCGTTTTTAACATGCTGGCGTTAGGGATTGCGGATTTCTTTTATCTGGACGGCCGTTTCCTCGGCGCTATCGATGAAAACTTTGTCCTGGTGGGGCTGCTGGGGCTGCTCTTGACGAACATGGCCCTGGTCGGCAACCTGGCTCGCGTGGAGCGCAAGTTCCTTTTCATCGAACTGGATACCATCGCCACGATTGTGGTTTACCTGCTGGGGATGTACCTGCTCTACATTCGGGGCATTGGTGCCTGAGGGCTATCACTGCCTGTCTTTCAGAGTGGGCCAAATCTTCAAGATTGGCCCACTCTCAAGGAAACTAAACGGCCGTTTCCAGCATCCCTTCCAACTTTTCTTCAGGTTGCTCCGGTTCGATGACCACATCAGGCAGGTCCGTTTCCACCTGGCGAATGTGAGGGTTGGCCCAGGCCAGACCGCTGGCTACCCAGAGCACCACGGCCGAAACCAGGTACAAAGCGCCGATACCCCGACCAGGTCCCACCCCCACCAGCGTGCCAATCCAGGTGCTGGCCAAAGCGCCACCTTCGCGCAGCATTGGCTCAAATACCTGGTCCGCCAGCGGCCCGGCCAGCAAAAAGGCCAGGGGCATCATCGAGCGGGAAATCATGGTGCGGATGGAAAAGACGCGGCCCTGAATGGCTGGTTCCACCTTGGTCTGGAAGATGGCCTGGCTGAGGCCCGAGCCAAAGGGCACGCTAAACATCAGCAAAAACATGCCCACGGCGATGACCCAGACGGACGATTGCAGCCCGGCGATAAAAAGCCCGCAGGAGGCCAGAAAGATAAAGCCAATCACGGCCATGATGCGCCGTTTCGGGCCACCCCAGGCGCTCATGGCGATGCTGCCAATGAGCATGCCCACCCCGCCCATCGTTTGTGCCGTGCCCAGGCCAGCGGCCGTGCCAAACGACAGGATCATGGGTCCTAGCAAAACGGCCGAAAAGTTCAAAAAGAAGTTCACCAGGGCAAAGAAAATGAGCAGACCAAACAGCCCCTGCCGCGCCCGCAGGTAGTGCCAACCAAAGGCCGCTTCCCGCCACAATGAGCGGCCGTTTTCGGCCGTTTCCACCCGGCGGTCCTGCTTGGGTTGAGGAATGTGCACCAGCAGCAGGGATCCCACCGCTAACAGAAAAGTCACGGCATCGATCATGATAATGCCGCGCAGACCGATGGATACAAACAAAACGCCAGCCAGTACCGGGGCAATTAACATTTGCAGCGCCTGGCCCATTTGCATCAGGCCGTTGGCGCGGGGCAGATCCTTTTTGGGTACCAGCATGGTGATGGAGGCGGCGTAGGCCGGTTCCTGGAAGCTGGCCAGGACCGAGCTGAGAATAACGCCCACGTAAATTTGCCAGATGGCCAGCTGGCCGAAAGCCAACAGCAAGAAAAAGACCAGGGTGATGAGCGCACTGCCGGTATCGGCCACAATCATGACAATGCGGCGGTTCCAGCGGTCCACCAGGGCACCGGCGAAGGGGGACAGCAGCACCTGG
>CAUJGI010000082.1 GCA_963169155.1 Chloroflexota bacterium | reverse complement strand
CCATCAGTCTAACTCTCCCGCCGAAGCCCAATCCAACACCCGCAAGGCGCGCAGGGTGTTCCACCGGCTGGGCTGCCCCACGACCTCACCAAACTCGATGGGCATTGTGCCAGGGTAGCGAACTTCCAGGGGCCAACGGCCGTCTCTATCTCTCTTTGCCAACACCACCTCAATCGCCTCTGCCACCCGCTCGACGGGCCTGACTCCGGCGCGGCGCAAATACTCCAGGCCGCGCAGCACGTCGTAGTGCCACCAAGTGGGGAAGGCAAAATCGGTCCATGCGGCATTACCCTTGCGGTCGCGCAAGATCGGTTCCCCAGTGGATTTGCGGAAGAAGAGACGGCGCTCCAGAAGATATTCCTGACCGCGAAGGCGTGCGGCGGTGACTTCTGGGCGGCTCCCGGCGTTTAACTCGTGTTCCAGCAGCGCTTCCAGCACGCAAATCGTTGTGTTAAACGATGACCGCGTTGCGCCATTCCCGGCCTCGCAGTTCCAGCCGCCATCGGGCAGTTGTTCGCCCAGCAGCCGGTCGACGATGCCGCCCACATCCTGGCCGAAGTACGCGCCCGCCGCACCCACCTGGCCGTTGATGCACGGCTCAAGTTCACCGGCAAAGAAAGGGTTGTTATCACACTCTGGCGGGCCACTGCCCTGCCAGGTGACGTGATCGCGCACCCGTCCGAGCGCCCGCTGCGCCTGCTCGCTGGCCGGATCGAGGCCAAAGTCACGCAGCAGCATCAGGACGTGCATCGTCGAATCCCAGCCCCGGTTCCAGGCAGCGTTGGCCCAACGGCCGTCACTACCCTGAAGCGCCAGAAGCTGTGCCCCCCACCCCTCGAATGCCACCCGCGCCCGCTCTGCCGCCACTGCCTCAGCCGGTGCGTCGGTCAGGTCGGCCATCACCTGCCAGCGAATTGCCGGGTCTGCATCGAGCAGCCAGTTTAGGACCGGCTGATTTGGTTCGAAAGCTTGTCGTTTGGGGGGATTGGAAGTCATCTATTGATTTCTCCTTTTGCTGAAGCATAGACGTACTAAGCGAGGTGCAGGTTTAGACAAGAAAAACGCAGGAATTGGGGCGCTGTCATTGCCGAATTCAAAACCTGGTGCCACAACGATTAATCTTTCTCTTTTTCCACTAACTTTTCTAAAGCTTTCTCCAACTCTACCGATAAATCCTCAAAACTTTTGTCTGCCCAGGGTGGTGGTTTTGTTGGTGGCGGTATCGGTACGTCCATTTGGTCGGTAAAAGGATAGCTGTATAAACGGAAAAACTGGATTTCACTTTGCAGATAACCAAATGCACAGAGAATCATTGGAAGGAGGCAAACGAGAGGAGCATAGAGCACAACCTGGAAATCTTGCTCAGTAAGGAGCAAGGTAGGGAGCCAAAAAACCAAGAAGGTTCCTGTAAAAGCGACTAACGTCCCTTTAAATAGCCGAATACGCAGTTGGCGCAGTTGCGGCTTGCTAATGGCTTTTTGAAGCGTTGTTTGACGTTTGAAGCTGTAAGTTTTGGATGAAACCCAAATTGCCCAGCTCACTACTACGGCAGCCAAAATCACTACTGAATACTCGCTTACAAATAATTCCCATCCCATAAGGTTTGATTTATGGACACGGTCTGGAGGCGGCAGCTCATCAACAAACGCAGGCAGCGCCGCAGGTAAGCCAGAAGGGTGTATTTTACCCTGGTGGAAATATCTCCTCAGCGACCATCTTCCGTATCGTGCTCAATTCTTACTTCTGCGTTTTTCTTCCAGCTCTGAATACAATGTTTTGGTACAGTCTGGGCAAATCCCGTGGCTAAACTCGGCCTCGGAATGGTCGCGAATGTAAACCGCCACATCGTGCCAATATCCGGCATCGTCCCGAATCTTTTTGCAGCTGGCGCAAATTGGCAGCAACCCGGACAGCCGCTTAACCCGGTCCAATGCTGCCTGCAACTCTATGTTTTTGAGCCGGTGAATTTCACTCTCATTCTTGAGTGTTTCAACCTCGTGGCTAATGCGCAAATTGCGGAGTTTGTGATCGGCCGTTTCGTTAAAAACCTGTTCCTTGATCAGGTGATACTGCTTAAAATGGTGCAGCGCGCTGCCCAAATCCCCTTCTTGCTCATAAAGCGCCGATAGCAATTCGTGGCATTGAAACTGGCTTCGGCGATCGTTGGCTGCCTGGCTGAGCAAAAGCGCCTCCTGAAAAGCAGCCAGTGCCGCCTGCTCCTTTTGCTGCAGCTGGTAAACTTTACCCAGAAGGATCAGGCATTGCAGTTCATCTGATCCCGCCTTTTTCTCGCGAGCCAGGTGTAAAGTTTGCAGCAGGTACCGTTCTGCGTTAACCAGGTCATCCAGCCCCAGATAAATTTCCCCCAGGGTACTTAAAGCAGTAATGACCACCTTCTCAAGGCCATGATCTTGAGCCAGCTGCAAGCTTTCTTTACAAACGGCCAATGCTTGCTGGCCATCCCCCATCTCCAGGTAGGTCATTGCTAAATTATTCAATGCGATGCTTTCCCCCTGAAAATTACTCGCTTCACGACAATATTGCACAACCTTTTGGCCCACTTGACGAGCTGCTGGCAGGTCGTTGGATTCAGCATAAATCACGCTGAGAATGTTGAGGACACCACCCTCATATCGCCGCACCCCCGTTGATTGGGCAATTTTTAATCCTCGCAGCGCATACTCCGCAGAGATGGCATACTCGCCAAGACAACGGTATGTCCAGCTGACGGTACCTAGCACGTTTACTTTAATTAAGTTGATTTCTGTTTTTTCGTCGGGGATTTTATGCAGGATGTCAACAGCTTGTACGGAGTAGGTTAATGCCTGATCGTAGTTGCCCGCATCGGTATTAATCGCAATGAAACTGCGCAGACTGCCAGCTAGGCCTGGCAAGTAAGGCTTTTTTTCAAATTCACCACTCGAAGATAATTCATACGCTTGCCTGGCCAAACGGTATGCTTTTGGGGCATCTTGCAGCGTTAAATTCCAGGCAAGCTCGTGGAGAAGATCAATTTTGGTTTGCGGATCAGTGGCCTCTTCCAGTTGAGCTTCAAGCTCCCAAATTTCTTGGCTGCTAGATTTCAATTTTAACCTCGGGAGATGAAATTTTTCATCTCGTCTGCGCTGAAAGATTAGAGAAGCTTATCTACGAACGCAGGTAGCGCCGCTGCGCCGCCGGTGTGCCAGAAGAGCACGCTTTGCCCCCGTGTAAACGCCCCCCAGCGAATGAGATCAATCAGGCCGCCCATGGCCCGCCCGGTGTACACCGGATCGAGCAAGATGCCCTCCAGCTGGCCAACCATCTGAATCGCTTCCCGCTCCGTCTCGCCCACCATCGCGTAGCCATCGCCCAGGTAGTCGTCGTTGACCTCCACCCGGTTGGCAATGGAAACGTTGCTGATGCCCAGGTGTGTGGCCGTGGCCGTGGCCAGCGCCGATACCTGCATCTGCAAATCCTCAGCGGGATGATCGACGCTGATGCCCAGCACGTGCCCGCGAAAGCTGTACACCTCTGCCCCCAGCACAATGCCTGCCTGGGTGCCGCCGCTGCTGCTGGCAAAGACGATAAAGTCGATGTTGATGCTGGTGGCGGCCAGTTGGGCCATCAGCTCTTCCATGGCCAGGACGTAGCTGGTGGCGCCCATCACGTTGGAGCCGCCCAGCGGGATGAGATACGGTTTGTGCCCCATCACCCGCTGCTCGTTGGCTACTTCAGCCATCATCTCGTGGCGCGGCGTGTCGCCGGTCCAGTACAGGTGCGCCCCCAGCAGCTTGTCTAGCAGCAGATTGCCTTGCAGCTGAGACGGCGCTTTGCCCCGCAAAACCAGGCTGCAGCCCAGCCCAACATGTGCGGCAGCAGCGGCCGTTTGCCGACAGTGGTTGCTTTGCGGGGCACCGGTGGTAATCAGGTGGTCGCAGCCCTGCGCCAGCGCATCGGCTACCAGGAACTCCAACTTGCGGGTTTTGTTGCCGCCGGTCGCCAGCCCCGTCTGGTCGTCGCGCTTCATGTAAATGTCTGGTCCGCCCAGATGTCGACTGAGGCGTTCCAGCTTTTCCAGAGGAGTTGGCAGGTGGGCAAGGAGCTTTCTTTCAGGGAATTTCACATTCATGGCGGTGATTATATTGCGTTCTTCTAGACCTGTCACAGGTCTTACATTATCGAATGGAATCGTATAGCTGCACGGTGGCAGACGCGGGGGTCACGCCCAGTCCGGCTTGAAGGGTGGTTTCGCACCGCTGGTAGGTGCGCAGCGCCTGGACCCGGTTGCCCAGCTGGATGTGGGCCAGCATCAACAGGCGGTAAGCGTTTTCCCAGCAGTCGTCCTGCTGCAAAATCGTCTGGCTAAGGCTGACCACGCGTTCCCACGCGTTCTGGTCAGCCAGCCATTGGGCCAGACGGTCGGCGGCATGCAAAAAGCGGGCGCGCAGCCGTTCGCGCTCCTCGTGGGACCAGGTTTCGTAGGGGTAGGCTTGCAGGTAGTCGCCTTCGTAGAGGGAGACGGCCGTTTCATACCGCCCCACCGCCCGCACCGCATCCTTCTGGTAAAGCTGATCCCCCTGGTCAATCAGCCGCTCAAACTCGGCCGCATCCAGCCAGATGTCCGCCTCGTCGCGCAGGCCGTAGCGGCTGCCGTCGCGCACCACAAACGCTGACGGTGCATTTCGTTTGCGGTCCGGCTCCAGCACCGAACACATGGCGCTAAACGCTATCTTAAAATCCCGCACTGCGCCGTCCGGGTCCAGCTCGGGCCAGAGCATCTCGGCAATCTGGTCGCGGTGTAACAGCGTGCCGCGATAGGTGACCAGCAGCTGAAGCAGCTGGCGCGCCTTTTTGCGCCGCCATGCCCGGCTGGGCAGCTCCTCACTGCCCTGCCAGATGCGAAACGGCCCCAGCGTCTGGATGCGCAGTTGAAAGCCGGGATGCAGCTCCACCTGAGCCAGGCCTAACTGAGCCAGGATTGTTTCGGCGGTGGCGGCGTGAATGTTTTGCTCGCGGGCAAAAATCAGCAGGGGCACCAGGGCACGTGGATCGGGCGGCCCCAGCAGGGTGCGCCGCTGGAACAGAAATTCATACTGGTGGCGGCTGATCAGCGGCAGCAGATCATCCAGATCGCGCTTGAGGCGGGTGTTGTCATCGGTTTTATGCCACAACAGGCAGCGCCAGAGGCGTGCGGCTGTTTCGCCAAAAATGTCGCTGCAATCGCGGAAGCCGGTGGCCGCCTGGGCCAGCCACTCGTTGGCCTCCTGCACCATGCCCAGCAGCGTGTAGGTGGCGCCCATCGTCAGGCGGATGCCCATCTCCACCCATTCGTCGCCGTGCAGCCGGGCCAGGGTAATGCCCTCCCGGGCGTAGGTCAGCGCCGTCTCGTGGTCGCCGGGAAAACCGTGTGCCTGGCACAGCCCCCAAAACGCCTCGATTTTCAGCCGCGCCACCTCCATCTGGTCGCTCATGGCGATGCCCTGCTGGAACGACTGGCGGGCCTGCTCGTAGCCGGGTTCATTCTTATGCAGCATCCA
>CAUJGI010000081.1 GCA_963169155.1 Chloroflexota bacterium | reverse complement strand
GCCGTGGTGTCTGGCTGACCGCTAACCGACACGATAATCGGTTCGGCTGGTTTGGGGATGGGGCGCAGCGGCGGGCGCGTCACTGCTTCGCCGCCGTCGGGCTGCGGCGGGCGCTGGTAGATCTCTGTTTTTAGCTCGGCTACCGGCACGGCTGGTGGCTGCTGCCGGGTGGGCGACTGCTGTGTCGCACCCAGGGGCGGGTAGAGTGGCCCGGTTTCTTCCTGGCTGCGCTGACGGTAGGTGCTGAGGATGCGCCCCAGCTGCCCGGCGGTGCGGTACCGCCCGGCGGGTTCTTTGGCCAGCAGCTTGTTGACAATGTGGGCCAGCTGCGAAGGCACGGTCGGGTTTAGCTCCGTTACCAGCGGCGGCGGCGTGTGCAAATGCTTCAGGGCCATCGCCGTATGCGATTCGGCCGCGAAGGGCAGCTGCCCGGTGAGCATCTCAAAGAGGATGACGCCGATGGAATAGACATCGGAAGCGGGGGTGGGGGCATCACCTGCGGCCTGCTCGGGCGAGAAATATTGCGGCGTGCCCCAGACCTGGCTCACTTGCTGCACCTGAGTGGCGGTGCTGATGGCCCGGGCAATGCCAAAATCGGCCACCTTCACCTGGTCGTCCACAGTGACGATGACGTTGTGCGGCTTGACGTCGCAGTGCACCAGGTTGGCCCGGTGGGCGTAGCCGATGCCGTTGCATACCTGGATGATCAGGTCCAGGGCACGGCTAATGGGCATTGGTTCTTCGTGGTAGCTGCGAATGATCTCTTTGAGGGTTTGCCCTTCCACGTACTCCATGACGATGTAATGTTTGTACTCGTCCTGGCCAATGTCGTGCACTGTGACGATGTTGGGGTGGGCCAGATTGGCGGCGGCGTGGGCTTCTTGCTGGAAGCGCTTGAGGAAGCCGCTGTCGCTGGTAAAGCTTTCGTGCATCATTTTGACGGCGACGATGCGGCCCAGGGATCGATCCTGCGCTTTGTAGACCACCGACATCCCGCCGCTGCCGACGCGTTCTAGGAGGGCGTAACGGCCGTTTAACACCAACTTTTGTTCACTCATGCCTGCATTGTAAAGTTGTTGGCAAATGTTGGCAACAGTTGCCACATCTGGGCAGTTATGATAGCATTTGCACCGCTTCTATGGCGGGTGTAGCGTAGTGGTTAACGCGTCTGGTTGTGGCCCAGAAGACCGTGGGTTCAAATCCCACCACTCGCCCTTTCTCGTAAGTAAAAAGTGATAAGTGAAAAGTGACGTCAACTTTTTACTTATCACTTTTTACTTTTAACTGTTTTCACCTGCGCCCGTAGCTCAATGGATAGAGCACTTGGCTTCGAACCAAGGGGTTGGGAGTTCGAATCTCTCCGGGCGTACTTTTACTACCTTCCTAATTTTACTCTTCCAAAACGTATCGTCCGGCAGAAATTTATACCAAAATATGGTGTTTGAACCCCAGGATCTCATTTCTTCGGTCGGGCTGGTCTGCTTTTTGCATAACATACCTATGGCTAAATTGGTCGCAACTTTGTCTTGACGCTCAAAACAACCTATGTTATAGTGCCGGGGCTAAAAAATTAGCAGAAACTTAAAGGAGATAGGCGCAAATGAATACAATGTTCTTCGAGAGCATCATCGCTAAGTTCCGTAACGCCGTTGGTGGAAGTGCCAACCTTTGCGCCTGTGACCGGGTACGACATTTGTGATAATTTTCACAAATAAACGTTGATTTTTACGGTCACGGCGCTCACAAGCCCGTGACCGTTTTTTTTTGTTTTTGGAGAACGCCACGGGTACGCCTGGTGGCGTTTTTTGTTGCTCTGACCTCCTGAAAACGCCCGCAAAAATGGCGATTGGGTTTGGCAGTTTTGGGAGGTTTAATACCGGACAAAGGATGTCAAGAATCGTTGATATCCTGTAACAAACACAGGGGTGACCAGCGGTTGCTCCGCAAAAATGTGGAAATTATCATGAGTATAGAAACGTTTGACCTGAAAGAAACGGTTGTAGAAAACAAATTTGTGGGCCTGTGGCGATTGCTGAAAGGCTACCATCTCATCTATGTGATCGCCATTGTGAGTGTGGGCGTGGCGGCACTGGCCCAAACTGGGATTTACTACTTCCTGGGCTACTTCGTAGACGAGATTTTGCCGGCGGCGAACTTGCGGCAGCTGCTGCCCTGGGTCGCCCTGGGCTTTGTGGCTCTGGCCACGCTGCAAGGGTTGTTCACCTTTGCCGGTGGTCGGTTGGCGGCCAAAGTTTCGGAAAAAGCGGCGCTGCGTATCCGCAACTTCTTGTATGACCACATTCAGCGGCTGACCTTTACCTACCACGACAACATGCAGACGGGCGAGCTGCTGCAGCGGGCTACGTCTGATGTGGATATGGTGCGGCGGCTCTTTGCGGAACAGACAGTGGGAATCGGCCGTATTGTGCTGCTGTTTTTCGTGAACTTTGCGGCGTTGTTAACAATAGATGTGAAGCTGGCCTTCCTGTCGGTAGCCATCATTCCGATTGTGCTGCTTATTTCCTACTTTTTCTTCATTAAGGTGGGCGAGGCGTATGAGCACTTTCAGGAGCAGGAAGCGACGTTGTCTAACCGGCTCCAGGAGAACCTGGCCGGGGTCCGCGTGGTGAAGGCGTTTGCCCGCCAACAGTTTGAAAAAGAGATGTTTGAGGGTGAAAACGTAGAAAAATACCGCCGGGGCCGACGTCTGACAACGATGCACGCAGTCTTCTGGCCCGCAACGGACTTGCTGTGTGGCGCGCAGATGCTGTTGGGTTTTTACCTGGGGGCGCGCATGGCAATTGATGGCGCGATGACCGCCGGGGATTACATAGCCTACGTCGGTTTTGTCACGCAAATCATCTGGCCCATCCGCAACCTGGGCCGCCTGATTGCCGATGTGTCGACGGGGTTTGTGTCTTACGGCCGTATCCTGCAAATTGTGCGCCAGGAGCAAGAACCGATCACCGTGGGCAAACACCGGCCAGAACAGCCAGTGCGCGGTGCGGTGCGCTTTGAGGACGTGGGCTTCACTTACGAAGGTGAAGATGAGCAAGTACTGCACCATCTCTCCTTTGCCGCGGAGCCGGGCCAGGTGGTTGCCTTGCTGGGCGGCACCGGCTCGGGCAAAACGTCATTGGTGAATTTGCTGCCGCGCTTTTATGAGTATACCTACGGCCGTATTCTCCTCGACGATGTAGAGCTGAAGGATTACCCGCGCGATTACCTGCGGGCGCAGATTGGCATTGTGATGCAGGAACCGTTCCTCTTTTCGCTGACGATTCGCGAGAACATCACCTACGGGGTGACGCGTGACGTGACCGAGGCGGAGATTGAAACGGCCGCACGCGCCGCCGCCGTGCACGATGTTATCCAGTCGTTCCCCAAGGGGTACGACACGATGGTGGGTGAACGTGGGGTGACGCTCTCCGGCGGGCAGAAGCAGCGCGTCACGCTGGCCCGCACCTTCCTGCGCAATCCACGCCTGCTGATTCTGGACGACGCCACGTCTTCCGTGGACACGGAGACGGAAGCGGAAATCCGCTCAGCGCTGGACCGGCTGATGGAATCACGAACGACTTTCCTGATTGCTCACCGGATTCAGAGCGTCATGAATGCCGACCTGGTGCTGGTGCTGGAAAACGGCCGTATTGTGCAGCGCGGCACCCACGACACTTTGGTCAACGTGCCCGGCACGTACCAGCGCATCTACGATTTGCAATCGCGCATCGAAGATGAGCTGGAGGCGGACTTGTCGGCAGTGGTGGTGAATGGACGGCTGAATGGGTACCAAAAGCTACCGCAGGCGGGTGATTGATTTGGTAAAGACGTTGCAAGGCGTAGAGACGTTGCATTGCAACGTCTCTACCACACAAAACGAGAAATCTAATGGACGATTTTAATTTCGAAGAAGAAGACTTTGACAGTCAGGTAAATGGCACAACAATCCGGCGCATTTTGCGCCACGGGTTGAATCACTGGCCGTTTATGGTGACGTTTCTGGTGTGTATTACGGCCGTTGCGCTCATCGAATCTTACTTTACCTACCTGAGCAAGCGCATGATCGATGAAGGCATCATTGCCCGTGACCTGGACGCGCTGCGCGCATTGGCAATTCAGTATGGCCTGTGGTTCCTGGTGTTTGCCGTGTTTGTTTTTGGCTTCATTACGGCCGCTGGTTACCTGGGCCACCTCGTGCAGTACGATTTGCGCAAGCAGATGTTTGATCATCTGCAGAAGCTGCCCTTGTCGTACTACAACCGCACGTCAAACGGCTGGCTTATGTCGCGGGTAACGTCCGATGCGACGCGTGTGGGCGACCTGGTCTCCTGGGGTTTCCTGGATACCGCCTGGACCGTGACGAGCATACTGACCTCGCTGGGCTTCATGTTTGCCATCAACTGGAAGCTGACGCTGCTGGTGCTGGTGATGATTCCCGCGCTGTGGAAGGTGGCGATTACCTTCAAGCAGCGCATTCTGACGGAGTACCGCCGGGTGCGCAAGCTGAACTCCAAGATCACCGGGTCGTACAGCGAAAGCATCAGCGGTGTGCGCGTGGTGAAATCGTTGGGGCGTGAACATGAAAATCTGAACCAGTTCAACGAGCTGACGGACGACATGTACCGGGCTTCTTACCGGGCGGCATGGCTGTCGGCGCTGTTTTTGCCAGCGGTGCAGCTGGTCAGCGCCACGGGTATTGCCGTCGTGGTCTGGTTCAGCGGTGCGCAGTTTGAAGTGGGCGGCATGACGATTGGTGGCTTGCAGGCGTTCATCTCCTATGTCACTTTTATGTTGTGGCCGATTCAGCAAATGGCGGCGGTGTACGCCAGCATGCAGCAGGCGGTAGCCTCTGGCGAGCGCATCTTCTCGCTGCTGGACACCGAGCCGGAAATCGTGGACGCGCCAGGGGCGATTGATCCGGGCAGCATCCGGGGTGATATCGTGTTTGACAACGTATCGTTCCACTACGAAGACGGCAAGCCGGTGCTTGAGAATCTGTCGCTGCGCATCCCGCAAGGGGAGACGGTGGCGCTGGTAGGTCCGACGGGTGCGGGTAAATCGACCCTGGTTAACCTGATTTGCCGGTTCTACGAACCCACGGCAGGCAAGATTGTGATCAACGGGCACGATTACACCACGCTGACGCAGCATGCCATTCAGTCGCGCGTTGGGATGGTGCTGCAAACGCCGCATCTGTTCTCGGGTACGGTGTTGGATAATGTGCGTTACGGCCGTCTCGATGCCACCGATGCCGAAGTGGAAGAAGCGGCAAAACTGGCTGGTGCTTATGACTTCATCATGAAGCTGGAGAAAGGTTTCAAGACTGAAGTGGGTGAGGGCGGGGTCTTGCTCTCTGTTGGGCAGAAGCAGCTGATCAGCCTGGCGCGGGCCATTCTGGCCAGGCCAGACATCTTTATCATGGACGAAGCGACGAGCTCGGTGGACACGCTGACGGAGGCGTTGATTCAGCAGGGCATGGAGACGTTGATGAACGGCCGTACCAGCTTCATCATCGCCCACCGCCTGTCGACCATCAAAAGCGCCGATCGCATTATGGTGATTGAAAATGGCGGGGTGTCGGAAATGGGCACTCACGCCGAGCTAATTCGGGCGCGCGGCCATTACTACAACCTGTACACCAGGCAGTTCCGCGACGAGCGGCAGAAGGTATATGGGCTGGATGGCAGCGTGGCGGTGGCACAGTAATCGGTGAACGGTAAACGGTAATCGGTAAAACAAACCGATTACCGACCTACCGATAACCGCTTACCGAAAAAGGACGGGATACAATGAATAGGCAACCAAATGAATTACGAGCAGTTTTGCAAGCGCTGGCCCTGCCAGTGACGGGTCAACTGCGCCTGTATCCCAACGAAGCGTGTAAAGTGAGTCGTTTGATACAGGAATTTGAACAGCACGAGCCGCTTTTTGTGGCTGAAGCAGACTGCCTGACAGATGCACAACAAGAAGTACTGACTTCGCTGAGGCGAGACTTGATGCGCGTCTGTCTGGATCACACCTGCACCGATGTCGCTCTGCGCCGCAGTGACGTGTGGCGGCGAGTGCGGCTGCTGGCGCGGTCGGCCCTGGTGGCTTTCAACTGGCCCCTGGCGCTGCCGCCGCAGTTTGAGCCAGCGGTGGTTTGTTAATATGGAAAAGACAACGGTGGGAAACGGCCGTTGTCTTTTCTCTGGTTCACCAACTTCGCCACCACCACCATTTATAACCCTGTAGTGGCATCGATGCTTGGGTGGCGCAATAGCTTCGCGAAGCTACGCCCTGAGGCGAGCAGCCCAACCACGGCATTAGTCGTTTAGGCAATTCGAAATCAACTATGCTCCTACTGTGAAAGCTGAACCGGCGCTAAAACTTCAAACGTAATTTGCTCACTCAGAATTACTGTCCCATTCATAGCCTCGCTCTCGGCCCACATGGTATGAATCCCAGGTGTCAATTCCCACCAAATGAGATACGGTGGCCCACTCATCGTTCCCAGAAGCGCACCATCCAGCCAGATAGAAATTTCCTCTAACCCAGCTCCCCCCACAACCTGGACCGGCAGCTTTTGCGCCGAATTGGGTACGGCCGTTGTCAGGCGATACTTTGTGTTCGGATCGGGCGAAATAAGACGAAGCGGATGCGCAGCGCTGTCGCGCTCCGTGGCGCTGGCCAGCAACAAATCGTCAAGCAGGCGCAATCCAGAATCCCGAGCCCAGGGTTGTAAATCGGCGGGCAAATCCAGTACATACTGCTGGACAACCTGGTCTGCCGGCGTCGTCTCCGTGGCCAGCAGGGAAGTCCCTTTATCAATGCCCACCAGCTGATAAAATGTGTCAATTTCTTCCGGTTCGGTTCCGGCAATAAACCATTCCAGACGACGAAACGGACAGTTGGACGAAGGCAGCATCCCCGAAAGGGTGCAAACTTCGACCCGCGTCAATCCTTTCGGCCGGTTAAATGGTTTGTCCGGGATTCCCGATAGCACCGAGCGCATGAACATATGCCAGATGGGACCGGCACCGCTCACGCCAGTGACGTTAAACATGGGGGTGTTGTTGGCATTGCCGACCCAAACGCCTACCACCACATCGGGGGTATAGCCCACCGTCCAGTTATCATGAAAATCGTTGGTTGTGCCAGTTTTAACAGCAGCGGTGCGGCCAATGTTCAGGATACTGTCCTGCCCAAAAGAGAGGACACGGGCGTCATCGTCGCTCAAAATGTCGCTAATCAGCCAGGCGACTCGCTCATCCATCACCCGCACCGGCGCCGCAGATTCACCCTGATACACCACATTGCCCGCCGTATCAACAACATTCAAAATGAGCTGAGGCGTCATGCGAAAACCGCCTTTGGCAAAAGCAGCGTAGGCGGTGGTTAAATCGAAGAGGCGGACCGGTCCGCCGCCCAGAGCAAACGACAAATCATACTCATTGGGTTCTCCTAACGTGCCGATGCCCATCAGCGCCGCCTGACGCATGGCAGTTTCCACTCCAACCTGGTCGAGCGCAATAACGGCCGGAATATTGAGCGAAGAGGCCAGTGCCTGACGCAGCAAAACCGGGCCATGCTCGGTGCGTGAAAAGTTGACGGGCACATAAGGATCATTTTCGTGGGTGATGAAGACGGTGCGCACGTCATGGAAGCGGGTGGCCGCGGTAAAGGGGATTTCGCGCTGGGGATCCATCCCCGCAGCGTAAACAATCGGCTTGAGTGACGAGCCTGGCTGCCGGGGCACCAGCGCCATATTAATCGCCCCATGGTGGGCTTCATCAAAATAATCTACGTTGCCTACCAGGGCCATCACCTCACCCGTTTGCGGATGAATTGCCACCACGGCGGCATTCCGCGCCGCATGGGTGGGACTGCCGTCACGCGGGTTGTTGAGCAGGTCAATCTGCTCCTGCACAATCTTTTCGGCCGACAGCTGCCAGTCCAGGTCCAGGGTGGTGTGCACCGTTAAACCACCGCTGTCGTGCAGCTGCTCGGCTGTTAACACCTTATCCAGCTCCTGCTGCACCATCATAACAAAGTGGGGGGCGAGCACCGGGTAGGGGGTGGCCGCGTAAGCCAGCGGTTCACGAACGGCCAGGTCATGTTGTTCCTGGGTTATAAAACCCTGCCGGAGCATCAGCCTCAGCACGTCCTGCTGTCGAGCCTTGGCTGCTTCAGGCACAATGAGGGGATTGTAGAGTGCTGGCGCCTGCGGCAGTCCAGCAATCAGGGCGCTTTCTGCCAGGGTGAGGTCAACGGCCGTTTTGCCAAAGTAGGTGCGCGCGGCCGCTTCAACACCGTAAGCCATGCCGCCGTAGTAGCTCTGGTTTAGATAGAGGGCCAGGATGTCGTCTTTTTCATAGGTGCGCGAGATTTGCCAGGCCAGCACCACTTCGCGCAGTTTGCGGCGAATGGAGATTTCCGTGCGCTCTTCGCTGTTGAGCAGCAAGTTGCGTACGACCTGTTGGGTAATTGTGCTCCCACCGGAGACAATTTCCCCTTCCTGGGCATTGGTCCAGACCGCACGGGCAATCCCCAGGAGATCAAAACCGGGATTGGTGTAGAAGGTCTTATCTTCGGTGACAATGGTGGC
>CAUJGI010000080.1 GCA_963169155.1 Chloroflexota bacterium | reverse complement strand
GGTCAAATCCAGCATGTCGGTGGCGACAATCACATCTGGTTGGGCTTGTGAGGCTAAAAAGCGGCGCGCCAAGGTGATTGCCCCGCCGTGCATGCGCCACTTCCAGAATCGATCGGGCAGGGTGTGCAGGGTGATGGTGTGCTGGCTGCCTTGCTGCCACCCTTCAGCCCAGGCCTGATGACTGCCGCCGTGGTAGGGAGAAATGAGGTGAATTTGCAACATAATTTTTGACAATAACCCTGCCCAAAGATACACTAATTGTGAAAAATGTCATAAATAAACTCGCCCCATACATGACATTGTAATATACTTAAACCTATCGAGATAAAGACAAGATTTGCCTGCGTTTAACGCAAAGAATTTTGTGTTTAGTTTAAAACGGAAATATCCCTGCAAACGGCCGTTACCCACTGAACACCATTTGTCACGATTCAGGGGAACCAGCCCGTCAGGTAACCACGCAGTGAGTCAACAACCGCACCAGCTGTATTGGGAATCGACTTACGCCATCACCGTGGCGTTGATGACACAATACCCAGAGCGTAATCCGGAAGACGTCGGTCTGGAAGAGCTGGCCGAACTCGTGGAAAGCTTGCCTGGTTTTGCCGACGACCCCGCCATGGTAACCGAGCGGATTTTGCTGGATATTCAAACCGTCTGGTACGAGGAGGCAACCAATTCATGACGCAAGCTGATCGTTCAGCCGCTGGTTCACCAGAAATTACCGTTCCCGATGAACTGAGCAACAATGTGGTGATTACCAACATTGCCAAGCTTTTAGACCCAGTCTACAACTGGGGTCGGCGCAACTCCATCTGGCCGATGGTTTTTGGCCTGGCCTGCTGCGCCATCGAAATGATCTGTACGGCCGCCAGCCGTTACGATCTGGCCCGCTTTGGCATGGAAGTGTTCCGCGCCACGCCGCGCCAATCTGACCTGATGATTGTGTCGGGCACGGTGACCAAGAAGATGGTGCCCACCATCGTGCGCCTGTACAACCAGATGCCCGAACCGCGCTACGTGCTGAGCATGGGTGCGTGTGCCTCTGGTGGAGGCCCGTTCAAAGAAGGGTACAACGTCGTCGATGGCATCGATAAGTTTATCCCCGTAGACGTGTATGTGCCCGGCTGCCCGCCCACCCCGCAGGCGCTCATCAATGGGTTGATTGCCCTGCAAGAAAAAATCGACCAGCAGTCGATTGCCACCGTGCCCTGGTACCGCAAAGATGATCCCACCACGGGGCTGGTACCCGTGCCAGTTCTTGGCCCGGATCTGGTTGATCTGCGCCAGTTGGACCTCATCAAGGCAGAAGCCGGTCGTACCAAAGCTGAAGCCGAAACGGCCGCTTAACGCGCCTTCACACACGAAGAAGGATCACTCATGAACGAAACGATTCTTGACGATATGCCCCAGGATGAGGGAACGGCCGTCAGCCAAAACCCGGTAGAACGCGCCGTCGCTCTCCTAAAAGAACGCTTCCCCGACGCCGTCACCAACGATACTCGTGATGGGTATTCTGGTTTGATGGTAGCCCCGGAAAAATTGGTCGAAGTTGCTACCGCTCTGCGCGACGACATCGGCTTCAACTACCTCAGCAGCGTCACTGGCGTGGACCAGATCAACGACAATAAAATGGAAGTGGTCTACCACACCTACAGCATTGATCAGGGCGGCAGCGCCCTGGTGCTGCACGTGCAGGTTGACCGTGATGACCCCGTCGTGCCCTCCCTCACGCCCATCTGGCCTGGCGCGGACTTTCAGGAACGGGAAGCGTGGGATTTGCTGGGCATTCGCTTCGCTGGCCACCACGACCTGCGCCGCATCCTCATGTGGGACGGATTTGCCGGGCACCCACTGCGCAAAGATTGGCGCGAAGTGTTTTACGAAGAAGATCATAAACCGTTTGGCAGTCGCTGGCCCGGTGGCGAAGTATTCCGCGCCGAAGAGAAAACGCCATACGGCAAAAATGTGCAGTACCCGACAGGCTGGCTGCCCACCGGGGACGAGTACGATGTCGAAACCGAAATGTACACCGGCATCACCTACACTCGTGACCAGCAGTCTGGCATGAAAACCGACAAAATCACGGTTAACATGGGGCCGCAGCACCCGTCTACGCACGGTGTGTTCCGCATGGTGGTTACCCTGGATGGCGAAACGGTGCTTGACCTGAAGCCGGTGATGGGCTACCTGCACCGCAACCACGAGAAAATTGGCGAGCGCAACACCTTCATCCAAAACATCCCTTACACCGATCGGTTGGATTACCTGAGCTCGATGGGCAATAACCACGGCTATGTGTTGGCTGTAGAAAAGCTGCTTGGCGCTGACGTGCCGGAGCGGGCGGAGTGGATCCGAATTTTGATGGTGGAGTTGACCCGAATCTGCAACCATCTCTGGGCGCTGGGCTTTTTGCTCAACGACTTGGGCGCGCTGCAAACGCCAATGCTCTACTTTTACCTGGAACGCGAGCTTATTTTGGACTTTTTTGAAGCGGCCGCTGGTTCCCGGATGATGTGCAACTACATGCGCTTTGGCGGTGTGGTTTACGATTTGCCCGACTACGTGCGCGAACAGGAAACGATTAGCTTTCTGGAAGAGTTGATTTTTGAGCACATTCCCGCAG